>DATHJB010000134.1 GCA_035316325.1 Acidimicrobiales bacterium | reverse complement strand
CTCTTCCTCGGCGACCGAGACCGAGATGGTCTGGATCTCGTCGGGGGTGATGCCCTTGGCGGTGAACTCCTTGAAGAAGGCGACGTTGGTGTCGCCGTTCAGGGTGTTGAACACCACGTCCGGCGCCGCGGCCTCGACCTTCGACACCAGCGTGGCGGTGTCGGTCTCGCCCAGCGGCAGGTAGTCCTCGCCCAGGATCTCCAGGCCGTTCGCCTCGGCGTAGGCCTTGATCTCCTTGTTGGCCGTGCGGGGGAAGACGTAGTCGGAGCCCACCAGGTAGACCTTCGTGAGGCCCTGTTCCTTCAGGTAGTCGAGCGCCGGGATGATCTGCTGGTTGGTGGTGGCGCCGGTGTAGAAGATGTTGGGCGACGCCTCCAGGCCCTCGTACTGGACCGGGTAGAAGAGCAGCCCGTCGAGGCCCTCGAACACCGGCAACATCGCCTTGCGGCTGGCGGACGTCCACCCGCCGAACACCGCGGCCACCTTGTCGACGGTGAGGAGCTTCTCGGCCTTCTCGGCGAACGTGGGCCAGTCGGACTGCCCGTCCTCCACGACCGGCTCGATCTGCCGGCCGAGCACGCCGCCGGCCTCGTTGATCTCCTTGATGGCGAGGAGCTCGGCGTCGTGCACCGCCACCTCGCTGATCGACATGGTGCCGCTGAGCGAGTGGAGCACGCCGACCTTGACGGGCTCGTCGCCGCCCTCGTCACCGCTCCCGCCGGTGCCCTCCTCGTCGTCGTCCGAACCGCACGCCGTCGCCGCCATCGCCAGCGCGACGGTCAGCGCGAGCGCGATCGAGCCCCTGAAACGCCTGCCCTTGGCCATTCTTCGTCTCCCGCTCCCAACGAATGTCGTGAAGCGGAACGTAAGGAAGGGGCATTGCGCGTCCGTCACCTGTCGGTGAGCAGAAGGTGACCAGCCGCTGCTTCGATGCTGACGGTGGACTGGCCGTTACCTGACGCGACGACCGCGCGGCGTGGCGTGGTCGCTCAGGAACCGCAGCGGAGAGTCCACACGGTGACGGGCTCGGTGAAGCCCTTGAGGATCCGCCGGCCACCGGGCTCGAACGCCATCTCGCCGGGGCAGCCGAGCCGGGTGCTCGCGGTCTCGGCGTCGACCGCCCGGACCGCCTCGACCACCGACTGGTCGACCAGCACCTCGCCGGGCACCGCGGTGTCGACCAGGCGCGACGCCAGGTTCACCTCGGGCCCGTAGTAGTCGCCGCCGCGGAACAGCACCTCGCCGTAGGCCAGGCCGCCACGGGGCTCGAGGCCGCCGATGCTGCACTCCTCCACCAGGGCGAGCAGGAGCCGGCAGCCGGCCGTCGGGTCGATCGTGGCGACCATGATCTCGTCGCCGATGAACTTCACGACCCGCCCGCCGTGCTCGACCGCCACCTCGAACGCCCGCGACTCGAAGGCGCTCACGACCTTGCGCAGCTCGCTCACGTCGAGGGTCTGGGCCAGCGCGGTCGACCCCACCAGGTCGACGAAGCCGACCGCCATGCGGGCGACGTCGCGGCTGGTGACCTGGTGCTGGGAGATGCGCTGCCGGTCGATCGCCTGGCGCAGGTGGTGCCGGAACAGCAGGCCCATGCCGGCGCCGAGCTTCCCGGCGAGGCCGGTCATGCGCTGCGTCTCCTGGGCCCAGGGGACGGGCTTCTCGCCCTCACGCTCGAGGCGGGCCTCGGTGCCCTGCACGTAGAAGGCGACGGCGGCTTCGGCGACCCGGTCGAGCGCCGTGGCGACGGCCCGCATGAGGGCGCGGCCGTCGGCGGCGTCGAGGACCCCGGCCTCCTCGGTGACGCCCACGAACTCGGCGTCGTGCTCGGTGAACCGCACCCGGTCGACGTCGGGGACGCTGACCCCGGCCATGTGGAACACCGACACGATGCGGCTGGGCTCGACGCCCCGCCTTTCGGCGATGGCGCGGGCCGAGAGGCACTCGCCCTCTCGGATGGCCAGGTCGACCGCGATCCGGGCGGGGTCCTCACCGAGGTTGGCGAGGTCGTCGTCGGTGGCGCCCTGCTGCTCCAGCCACGTCCGCATCGCCGTCTCGTCGGCCGGCGACAGCGGCGCGCAGGGGTGCCCGTGCTTCGTGTACCGCGGCGCCGTCTCGTCCCCCACACTCCGAGGCTAACGCCGCGGGACGTCGTCGCCGTCGTGGTCGTCGGTGCCGAACCACTGCTCGACCATCCACGGGCCCACCCACAGCGGCCACGTCCCGGCCCACAGCATGACGCCTCGCCCCGGGTCGGCGGCGCCCCACCAGCGACGCCGGGTCACCCACATGGCCGGCACCATCCCGACGACGTACACGAGGACGAGGATCTTGACCACGACCCCCATTCGATCTGGCGGAGAGGGTGGGATTCGAACTCACGGAGGAGTTGCCCCCTCAAGCGCCCATGACCACCACCCACGTTCCATGTCGATCGGGCACGGAAGGGGCACGGCCGCGGTGCTCCCCCACTCCTGGTAACCCTGGCTGCTTCGTTGTCGTTGAGGCAGGATCTGACGCATGTCGGTAGGGGCGGGGACGTACACGAACGCGCTGTCGGGCGGTCTGGTGGTGATCCTCCTCGGGGTGTTCTTGGTCGTGCTCGGTCGGCTGGATCTTGGGCGTGTCGGGCAGTCCGGAAATGTGAAGCTCTTGTCGCGGGTCATGAACCCGGATGAGGCAGACCGACTGGTCGAGCAGTTGCGACAGTTCAACGTCGTGTTCATCCAAGTGCTGGGTTGGATCGCGGTGGCGGCCGGCTGCATCGGAAGCATCATCGGGCTCGTAGGAACGCTCTCGGGATGGAACGGAGGTTGACTCCCGTCGAGGTCCTCCCACCCGGACCGAAGGGGGCCGGCAGCTTCGATCAGGTGCTGGTGGCGCCGGGCCCTTGATCTGATAGGCCAGATTCGGCAAGCGGACGACAGTAGCCGCACGCATCGCGCGACTATTGGCAGGTAAGGCGAGATCGGCATCGACATGCGATCTCGATGTGTCGGCGGAAGGAACGTTCGTGGCGGACGGCTTTTTGTTCTTGTTCACCGGAGTGCAGACAGCGGTTGTCATTGCGACGGGAGTCTTTGCCTGGATCAGTATCGGTAAGGTCAAAGATTCGAGGGCGATCGAATTCCTGCTCAATGCGGAAAGCAACTTCGATCCCTTGTATCAGTCGCTGATCGATGTGTCGTCTGAGTTGACCCGAAACATCTATCAAAATTGGGATGAGGTGGCGGGATTGTCCGACGAGGATGTAAGGGCATTTCCGTTCATGCAGACGTTCTACAGTCAGGTCGCGCGACTCTGCTCCATGCTGGACAACGATGGCCTGGACCTGGGTTTGCGCGCTCCGGCCAGGAGAGAGCTGCTCAATCTGTGGTTGAGGAGTCTCGGCGCATTCGCTGGACATCCAGCCATGCAAGCCATGCACGAGTCGGCGATTCGATGTGAGGACTACAACAAGGCCTTTATGGCAAAGGCCGCTCTGGTGTTGAAGCCCGTCAGCACGCTGAGTCAGCGGATCGAGGTCAGTTGAGTATTGGAGGAGCTGACAACGCTCGACACCGCACGCGGCGCTCGAAGGGCACGTGGCGGGCACGGAGGACGGGAGGCCGACGAACGACGACCCCTCCGGGGAGGGGTCGTCGTAGCTGTCCGATCTGGCGGAGAGGGTGGGATTCGAACCCACGGAGGAGTTGCCCCCTCACTTCCTTAGCAGGGAAGCACCATCGGCCGGACTCGGTCACCTCTCCTTGCGGAGCGGCTCATGCTAGCCATCCGACGGATCGGGGCTGGCACCGATGAGTTTCGGGGTGGGGAACGGTTGTAGACGCATGGCTACCTATGTGCTCATCCCGGGGGCGGGGTCGGACTCGTGGTACTGGCACCTGGTGGTGCCGTTGTTGGAGGCGGAGGGGCACGACGTGGTGGCGGTCGACCTGCCGTGTGAGGACGACTCGGCGGGGCTGGCGGAGTACGTCGAGGCGACGGTGGCGGCGATCGGCGACCGTGCCGGCCGGGACGACCTGGTGCTCGTGGCCCAGTCGCTGGGTGGGTTCACCGCGCCGCTGGTGTGCGAGCGGGTCCCGGTGCGGCTGCTGGTGCTGCTGGCGGCGATGGTGCCGCAGGTCGGGGAGACGCCGGGCGAGTGGTGGGCCGCGACCGGTCAGGAGGAGGCGCAGGCCGAGCAGGCCCGACGCGACGGCCGTCCGCCGGGAATGGGCGACATCGAAGGGCTCTTCCTCCACGACGTGCCGCCCGACGTGATCGCCGCCAGCGCCGACCACGTGTTCGACCAGTCGGGCACGCCCCTCGAGAAGCCGTGGCCCGGTGTCGGCGGCGGCTGGCCCGACGTGCCCACCCGCTTCCTGCTCTGCCGGGGCGACCGGCTGTTCCCGGCCGACTTCCAGCGCCGCATCGTGCGGGAGCGGCTCGGCCTCGTGCCCGACGAGATGGACGGCGGCCACCTCCCCGCCCTGGCCCACCCGGAGGACCTGGCGACCCGCCTCCTCGCCTACTGGGACGACCTCCCCACCGGGAGCTGACGCCGCCGGTCTCACAGAGCGGAGCGGGTGGGATTCGAACCCACGGATCCCGGAGGATCAACGATTTTCAAGACCGTCGCCTTCGTCCACTCGGCCACCGCTCCTGGTGACCCGCCGAGGTTACTGGGCGATCTGGTGGCGGAGGTGGGCCAGCCAGGTGTCGGCGGCGCGCCAGGCGGCTTCCGCGTCGCGGCGGCGGGCCGGGCCCTGCTCGCCGGCGGCCGGGTAGGAGCCGAGGAACTTGACGTCCTCGACCTTCGACTTGAGGTCGCGCAGGCAGTCGGCCACCAGCTCCTCGCCGATGTGACCCTCCAGGTCCATCATGAAGCAGTAGTTGCCGAGGCCCTTCTTGGTGGGCCGCGACTCCAGCTTGGTCAGGTTGACCGACCGGGCGGCGAACTCCTGGAGGATGGCGAGCAGCGAGCCGGGGCGGTCGGTGCGCTGGAACACCACGATCGACGTCTTGTCGTGACCGGTCGGCGCCGGGATCCCGTCGCGGGACACCACCACGAAGCGGGTGGTGTTGTCGGGGTGGTCCTCGATGTCGGACGCCAGCACGTCGAGCGCGTAGAGCTTGGCGGCGACCGCGGGGGCGATGGCGGCGGTGTGGCCGTCGTTCTCGTCGCCGGCGACCAGCAGCGCCGCCTCGACGGTCGACGACGTGGCCGCCACCGTGGCCGCCGGCAGCTCGCCGTGCAGGAACCCCCGGCACTGGGCCGACGCCACCGGGAACGACAGCACCCGGCGGATGTCGCCGAGCCCCACCCCGCTGGGCGCCAGCAGGTGCATCTGCACACCCATCTCGACCTCCCGCTGGATGAGCAGGTCGGTCTCGAACGCCAGGGTGTCGACGGTGACGGTGACCGCACCCTCGATCGAGTTCTCGATGCCCACGAAACCCATGTCGACCCGGCCGTCGGACACGGCGGCCAGCACTTCCGGGATCGACGGGAGCGCCACGAGATCCATGGCGGCGAGGTCGGGCTGCGACAGCAGCGCCTGCTCGGTGAACGTGCCCTCGGGGCCCAGGAACCCGACGCGCCGCACACCCTCGGTCGGGTGAGTCATGACGGACGATGCTAGTGGCGCGCGGAGGGTGAGCCCGAGGCAATAGACGGTCCGCGCGTCGCCTACTGCCTCGGGCCGAGCTTCACGACGGGAAGGTGATCTCCACCCGGCGGTTGAGGGCGCGGCCCTCGGGGTTGTCGGAGCCGTCCTCGTGCTGGTTGGGGGCAACGGGTTGGGACTCGCCGAAGCCCTCCACCCGGAACGTGAAGTCGCCGCCCAGCCGCTCGGCCAGCGCCGCGTGCACGGCCTCGGCCCGGCGCTCCGAGAGGTCCTGGTTGTAGGCGTCCTCGCCGTCGCTGTCGGTGTGACCGCCGACGGTGATCTGCCGGCCGTCCAGGTCCGACAGCTGGTCGGCCAGGTCGTCGAGCCGCCCGTTGGCGTCCGCCGTGAGGACGGCCTCGTCGTAGGCGAACAGCACGTCGGCGGCCAGGACGATCGACGTCTCCTCGGGTGTCTCCTCCACCCGCTCGGAGTTGTCGAGGGCGTTGCTGCGGTACGTCAGGTCGAGCACCCGGAACTCCAGGTTGCGCACCTGGTCCTGCGTGTCCTCCTGGCGGAAGGCGGCGATCGTCAGGGGGAGCAGGAGCACCAGCGCCACCAGGGGACGACGGGTCATCCGACCGGCACCTCGGCGATCGTGGGGAAGCTGGGGACGCGGACGTCGAGGGTCTCGACGTCGTCGGGGACGCCGCCGTACGTGGCGTCGATCGTCATCGTCCCGCCGGGCACGACGTCGGAGGCGCCCAGCTGGCCGGAGCAGAGGCACGTCTCGTCGCTGTCGAGGACGGGCAGGTAGATCTTCTGGGCGGCACCGTCGACCAGGCCGATCCCCGAGGCGTCGTAGTCGGCGCCGAAGAGGCTGTTGATCATGAAGTTCTGGGGGTCGGCGTCGGTCGGCGCGACCTCGTTGGTGAGGACGAGGCTCAGCTCGACCAGGTCGCCGTGGCGCTCCAGCCGGATGACGTCCATCCGCAGCGGGGTCGAGCGGTCGTCGAGGGCGTTGGCCCGCAGCGTCGCCGTGGAGCTGCCCAGCACCTCGCCGGACCCGGAGCCCGAGCCGCTGCCCTCGCCGTCGGTGGTGTCGGTGGTGGCGTCGTCGGTGGCGTCGTCGGTGGCGTCGCCGTTGCCGCTGCCCGGCGACTCGGGGGCGGACGAGTCGATGCTCTCGGTGTCGGCCCGCAGGGTGCCGTCGTCGTCGCTGCAGGCGACCGCGAGCGTGGCGACGGCGGCGACCAGCAGGCCCAGGCGTGTCGTTCTCATGGCTGTCGTTCCTTCGTGATCGGTAGGGGGACTCCCGTTGGTCGTGCCGAGCGTCGGGAAAAGTTGCGCGCCGACCAGAAAAGATCTCAGGGCTCGACGAGGCGGAGGTCGTGGACGTCCTCCAGGCGCTCGCCGGACGCGGCCACCGCGACCACCACCACCTGGGCGGTACCGGCCGAGCTGGTCCGCAGCTGCACGCTCGGCCGGTCGGTGTAGATGGTGCCGTCGGGCATCAGCCAGGCCCAGTGGTCGACGCCCTCGGCGGTCACCTCGAGGGTCACCGTGGTCCCCACGTCGGCCCGGGTGGGTCCGGCGATCGACAGTCGGGCGTCGCCCACGCGGTCGGCGACGTCGACGTTCCCGTCGTCGACCAGTCGCAGCGCACCTGCGCCGACGAGCCCGCCGGCCAGCAACGCCGCCGCGGCGACCACCCACACCGGGCGCAGGGAGGTCGGGCCGACGGCCGCGGGTGCTTGAGGCGGTGGCGGGGTCAGGGCCGACTCGACGGCCGCGAGCCACGTCGCCGCATCGGGGTGGCGACGCGCGGGGTCGTCGTGGAGGCTGGTGAGCAAGGGTTGGCGCAGGGCGACGGGAAGGCCGAGGTCGAGGAGCGCCCGGTCGACGTCGGCGGGCGACAGCGGGTCCGTTCCGGGCGCCCGGCCCGTGACCAGCCACACCACCATCGCCGACAGCCCCCACACGTCGGCCCGGCCGTCGACCCGGGACGGGCCGCCCCGCTGCTCCGGTGGCCGGAAGCCGTCGGTGCCACCCGCCACGGTCAGTCCCGAGCTGCGGGCCAGGTCCTTCGACAGCCCGAGGTCGGCCACCAGCAGTCGCTCCCCCGGCTGCACCAACCCCCCGCCGCCTCCGTCCGGGCCCGCCCCCGCCCCGGTCGCGATCCCCGAGCGCAGCAGGACGTTGCCGGGGCTCAGGTCGCGGTGCACCAGGTCGGCGGCGTGGACGGCTGTGACCGCGGCGGCGAGGCCCGACGCCAGCGCCCGCACGTCGTGGGCCGACGGCCGCCAGCCCGACGCCCGGAGCCCCGCGACCCGCTGCGCCAGCGTCCCCCGGTCGGCGTGCTCCAGCACCAGGTAGGGCTGCAGGCGGTCGGTCTCGCCGACGTCGTACACCCGCAGCACGTGGGGGCTGTCGATCCGGCGCAGAGCCCGACCCTCGTCCAGGAAGCGGGCCCGGATGTCGGGGTCGAGGCAGTGGTTGTCGGCCAGCAGCTTCACCGCCACCGTCGCCCCGAGCCGCTCGTCCACGGCCCGGTAGACGGTGGCGAACGCCCCGGTGCCGATCACCTGCTCGACCGTGTAGCGCCCGATGCGGGGCACCACCGTGCTCACGAGTCGAGACCCCGGTCCACGAGCATGGCGGCCAGCAGGGCCCGGCCCCGGGCGACGTGCGACTTCACCGTGTTCACGTTGCGGCCCAGGCGGGTGGCGACCTCGGCGTAGGGCAGGTGCTCGACGTCGCGCAGCAGCACGGCGTCGCGGTAGCGCTCGGGCAGCTCGGCCAGCAGCTGCTGGACCGCGGCACGGGATGCGACGAGCGAGCTCATACGGGCGGCGACCGTACCCGGATGGGGGTCGTGGTGATCGTCGAGCGGATCGGCCGCCCGGGCCCGGCGCAGGTGGTCGACCGAGCGGTTGCGGGCGATCTGGTGCAGCCACGTCGTGAACTTGGCCTCGCCCCGGAACGACGTGATCGACCGGGCGACGGTGATGAGCGTGTCCTGGGTGACGTCGTCGACGGCGGCCTCGTCGACCAGGAACCGCCGCACGGCCCGGCGGGCGGCGCCGAAGCGGTCGACGGCCTCGACCAGCAGCTCGACCGCCAGCACCGACCCGTCGGCCGACGACCGGGCGAGAGCGTCGAGGGCGGCGTCGTGATCGGCGTCGTCGCGCAGCTCCCCCAGCTGGCGGCGCGCCAGCGAGGCGTTGCCGCCTCGCACCGCGGCCTCCAACGTCGCAACTGCCCGGTCCATGCGCTCCCCAACATCCGACCCCGGGAGACTACTGGTGAACCACTAGATGCCCTGCCAGGAAGGCTTGTGCGACCACGTCTCCCGGTAGTAGCCGGCGAGGCGCAGGGCACCGGCGGCGGCCTCGTCCACCACGACGGTGGCGTGGGGGTGCAGCTGCAGGGCGCTCGCCGGCACCAGGGCCGCGACCGGGCCCTCCACGGCCTGGGCGACGGCGGTGGCCTTGGCGGCGCCGAACGCCAGCAGCACCAGGTGGCGGGCCTCGAGGATGGTGCCGATGCCCTGGGTGACGACGTGGCGGGGCACCTCCTCCAGGGACGCGAAGAAGCGGGCGTTGTCGCGGCGGGTCTGGTCGGTGAGGGTCTTGAGGCGGGTGCGCGACGCCAGCGACGACCCGGGCTCGTTGAAGCCGATGTGGCCGTCGGTGCCGATGCCGAGGAGCTGCAGGTCGACGCCGCCGGCGGCCCGGATGGCGGCCTCGTAGTCGTCGCAGGCGGCGGGCAGGGTGGGCCCGTCGGCCGACACGTCGGGGCCCTGCACGGCGCCGGCCGGGAAGTCGACGTGGGCCTCCAGCTCCCGGGCGATGAACGCCCGGTAGGCCTGCGGGTGGCCGGGCGGCAGGCCGACGTACTCGTCGAGCAGGAACGCCCGGGCCCGCGCCAGGCTCAGCTCGCCGGCACCGACCCGCCGGGCCAGCTCGGCGTACACGGCCAGCGGCGTGCTCCCGGTCGCCAGCCCCAACACCGCGTCGGGCCGCTCCCGCACGAGACGGGCGATGGCCTCACCCACCACGGCGCCGGCCGCTTCCCGGTCGGCGACGATCACGACCTCCACGCCAGCTCCCCTCCGATGACGGTGGCGACGACGTGGCCGGTGGCGTCGAGCAGCACCAGGTCGCCGACCGCGCCGGGCGCCAGCGTCCCCCGGCTGCCGGTGAGGCCCAGGAGCCCGGCCGGCGCCGCGGTGGCGGCGTGGAGGGCCGTGGGGAGGTCGACGTCGGGGGCGGCGAAGGTGTGGAGGTTGGCGACCGCGTCGTTCATCGCCAGGGTGCTGCCCGCCAGGGTGCCGTCGGGCAGGCGGACGCCCTCGCCGTCGGACAGCGCCTCCGAGTCGCCCAGGCGGACCGGGCCGGGTGGCATGCCGAGGGCGGCGACGGCGTCGGTGACCAGGGTGAGCCGGGGGCCGAGCGCCTGGGCCGCCAGCCGCACCATCAGCGGGTGGACGTGCAGGCCGTCGGCGATCAGGCCGACGTGGAGGCGCTCGTCGGTGAGGGCCACTCCGGCCAGCCCGGGGTCGCGGTGGTGCAGCGGCGGCATGGCGTTGAACAGGTGGGTGGCCCAGCGGGCGCCGGCGTCGACCCCGGCGGTCGCCTCGGCGGCCGTGGCCATCGAGTGCCCCAGCGACACGACCACCCCCCGGTCGACCAGCGCCCGCACCACGTCGAGCGCGCCGGGCAGCTCGGGAGCGAGGGTCACCAGGGCCACACCGGCGTCCCGGGACCACCCCCCGACGGCGTCGATGTCCGGCGGCCGGAGGTACCGGGCCGCGTGGGCACCCTTCCGCTCCGGCGACAGGAACGGGCCCTCGAAGTGGATCCCGAGGGGTGCGGCGACGGGGGCGTCGTCGGGCGGCCCCGCCCCCAACGCCTCCAACGCCCGCTCCCGCACCGGCTCGGGCGAGGTGACGATCGTCGGCAGCCAGCTCGTGACGCCCCAGCGGGGCAGCAGCGCCGCCACCTCCCACAGCCGCTCCGGTTCGGCGGTCAGGTCGACCCCAACGGCCCCGTTGCACTGCAGGTCCACGAACCCCGGCGCCACCACCAGCCCGTCCGCGTCGAGCACCCGCGCCCCGTCCGGCGCCTCGGCGTCGACGACGCGGCCGGCCACGATCACGACGTCGCCCGGCTCACCGCCGCGCACCACCAGGTCACCGGTCACGGCGCCCGCCCAACCCGAGTCGTCTGTGGTCGCCGAAGCGCTCTTGAGTCGTACGTGATCGGAGACCGATCACAAACGACTCCGGCCTTCCGTACCGACCACAGACGACTCGGCTCATGGCTGGGCGGCGAGCAGGTCGCGGGCGGCACGCGCCGCGCCGAGAGCGCCCAGCGACACGTCCGCCGGCGCGATCGCCACCCGGGCGGGCAGGTCGAGCGACGCCAGCAGCGGCGACTTGGAGGCCCGGTGCCGCAACGCCGCCCGCATGGCGTCGAGCAGCGGTGGCCCCGCCTCGGCCACGCCGCCGCCGAGCACCACCAGCTCGGGGTCGACCGTCTGGGCGATCAGCGCCACGGCCCACGCCAGGTAGCCGAAGATCTCGTCGCGCACGGTGATGGCGGTGGCGTCCCCGGCCGCAGCGGCGGCCAGCAGGCCGGCGGCGTCGCCGGGCGTGCCGTCGGGCCGGCGCCACCGCCGGGCGATCACCGCACCCGAGGCGACGGTCTCCAGGCACCCCGTCTGGCCGCACTCGCAGATGGCGCCGTAGAGGTCGACGGGCAGGTGCCCGATCTCGCCGGCCACCCCCCGGGTGCCCCGGAACACGCGGCCGTCGAACACGAACCCGGCGGCGATCCCCGTGCCGATGCTGAAGTAGGCGACGTTGCCGGAGCGCCCGAAGAGCTCGGCGGCGCCGAGGGCGGCGAGGTTGACGTCGTTGCCCACGACCACGGGCCCGCCCACCAGGCGGCGCACGGGATCGGCGAGGCTCACCGGGTCGGCGCCGATGTCGAGGTTGACAGCGTGGCGCACGCCCTCGTCGCGGGGGTCGACCACGCCGGGCACACCGACGCCGACCGCCGCCAGCCCGTCGGGCGACAGCCCCGCCCCCTCGGCCACCTCCACCAGGGCCTCGGTGACGGTGGCGATCAGGCCCCGCGGCCCGGCCGCGTCGGTGGCCAGCCGCACCCGCGCCACGGTCTCGCCCCGCCCGTCGACCACCACCGCCAGCGTCTTGGTGCCGCCCACGTCGACGCCCGCCACGAACGGCGGCTGGGGCCGCGCGGAACCCGCCCCCGAAGGCCCTCGGCGACCTTCGGGGGCGGGTTCGAGAGAGCGGGCACGGCCGCTCATGTGTCGGACGGGGCGCGCAGGGTCGCTCCGGTGGCGGGGTCGAAGAGGTGGAGGCCGGCCGGGTCGACGGTCAGCTTGACGGCGTCGTCGGGCGCCAACCGGCTGCGGGTGCTGAGGCGGGCGACCATGCGACCCCGGCGGCCCACGACGTCGGCCCACACGGCGGCGGCACCGCCCGGAACGTCGCCGTTGCCGTCACCCTGGTCGCCCAGGGCCACGGCCACGTGGACCATGAGCTCGGCGCCCAGCGACTCGACCAGGTCGACCTTGGCCTCGATCACCCGGTCGCCCGACACGCCCGGCTCCAGCCCGGAGTCCTCCAGCGCCTCGGGCCGCACGCCCACCACCACCCGGTCGCCGACCCGGTCGGCCAGCGTCGGGTGCGCCGCCGACAGCACGTCGTCGACCGGCAGCCGCTGCGGGCCGACCTCGAGGGCGAGCCCGTCGCCGTCCCGCACCACCCGGCCGGGCAGCAGGTTCATGGCCGGCGACCCGATGAACGTGGCCACGAACAGGTTGACCGGCTCGTCGTACACCCGCTGCGGGGTGTCGACCTGCTGCAGCCGCCCCTTGTCGAGCACCGCCACCCGGGTGCCCATGGTCATGGCCTCGACCTGGTCGTGGGTGACGTAGAGCGTGGTGACGTGCAGGTCGCGCTGCAGGCGGGCGATCTCGGCCCGCATCTCCACCCGCAGCTTGGCGTCGAGGTTCGACAGCGGCTCGTCCATCAGGAACGCCTGCGGCGAGCGCACCAGCGCCCGACCCATCGCCACCCGCTGGCGCTGGCCACCCGACAGCTGCGACGGCCGGCGGTCGAGCACCTCGGTGAGCTGCAGCAGCTGGGCCGCCTCCTCCACCCGCTTTGCCAGCTCGGGCTTGGGCACCCCCGCCAACCGGAGGGGGTAGCCGATGTTCTTCCGCACGGACATGTGCGGGTAGAGCGCGTAGCTCTGGAAGACCATGGCGACGTCGCGGTCCTTGGGCTGGAGGCGGGTGACGTCGCGGTCGCCGATGGCGACGGTCCCCGAGGTCATCTCCTCGAGGCCGGCGACCATCCGCAGCAGGGTCGACTTGCCGCACCCCGAGGGGCCGACGAGGACCAGCAGCTCGCCGTCGTTCACGTCGAGGTCGATGCCGTCGACAGCGGTCACGCCACCGTCGTACACCTTGGTGGCGTCGCGAATGGTGATCTCAGCCATGGGCCTTCCGGGTCGAAGTCGTGGTGAGCAGGTCGGCCACCGCTGCCAGGCTGGCCCGTGAGGCGCCGAACGTCGACACCCGCGCCCGGCTCTGCAGCGGCTCCCCGGACGGCCAGCCCAGGTCGACGACCACGGCATCGGGCCGCTCGGCGAGGAGCGCCGCCAGCCGCTCCGGGCCGTCGGGGACCACCCGGACGTCGCGCACGACGACGATCAGCGGTGCCGACCCGCCGTCGTCGGGGGCGGAGGTGGGGGCGGGCAGGTGGGCGGCGAGTCCGGAGGGGACGTCGCCGGCGGCGATGTTGGTGGGGCGCCGGATCTCCACCACGTGGGCGCCCCGCAGGTCGGGCAGGTCGCCCTCCACCCGCAGGGCCCGGCGGGCGGCGTCGGCGCCCAGCTCGCCCAGGTCACCCGGCGAGAGCCCCTCGCCCGCCACCGGGATGCCGGCGACCCGGGCCGCGGCCTCGGCCAACCGACCTTCGGGCAGCGCGCCCGACCCCACGGCGGCGACCACCGCGTCGAGGCAGGCCCCGACCAGCTCGTCGGTGCCGCCGGAACCGAGGCAGCAGAGGTCCACACCCGCGGCCAGCGCCCGGACGACGTTGGCGGGGATCGCGGCCGGGCCGCCGATGCCGTGCATGTCGAGAGCGTCGGTCACGACCGCCCCCGTGAACCCCAGCTCGTCGCGCAGCAGGTCGACCAGCAGCGGCCGGCTCACCGTCGCCGGCCGGTCGTCGAACGCCGGGACCAGCAGGTGAGCCGTCATGACCGCCGCCACGCCCGCGGCGATGGCGGCACGGAACGGCGCCAGCTCCCGGCCCAGCACCACGGCTTCGGGCACGTCGACCACCGGCAGGGCGAGGTGCGAGTCGACCGTCGTCGCCCCGTGGCCGGGGAAGTGCTTGGCGCACGCCGCCACGCCGACACCCTGCAGCCCGCGCACCGCGGCGGCCACGTGCCGGGCCACCAGCCCGGGGTCGGCCCCGAACGAGCGCACCCCGATCACCGGGTTGGCCGCGTCGACGTTCACGTCGGCGCAGGGCGCCAGGTCGAGGTCGATCCCGGCATCGACCAGCACCCGTCCCAGCGAGGCGAAGACGTCCCAGGTGAGCGCCACGTCGTCGACCGCGCCCAGCGCGGCGTTCCCCGGCACCGACGACCCGGTGCGGGCCTCGATCCGGGTGACGTCGCCGCCCTCCTCGTCGATCGCCACGAGCACCGACGGCCGCACCCCGTGCAGGGCGGCGCTCACCTCGCCCGCCGACTCGACCCCGCGCAGGTTCGACCCGAACAGGCACACGCCGCCCAGGCCCTCGTCGACCCGCCGCCGCGCCCACTCGGGCACGACCGGCCCCCGGAACGACGCCAGCAGCGTCGCCGCCGCCAGCGCCCGCACCCCGTCGCTCATCCCTTCACCGCCCCGGCGGTCAGGCCCGCAGCGATCCGGCGGTGGACGAGGAGGAAGAAGACGATGACCGGGATCGTGATCAGGGTGGAGCCGGCCATGACACCGCCCCAGTCGGTACCCCGCGCCCCGAAGTTGAACGACTGCAGCCACAGCGGCAGCGTCTCCTTCTCGGGCCGGTTCATGATGACCAGGGCGAACGTGTACTCGTTCCACGCCTGGATGAAGGCGAAGATCCCGGTGGCGACCAGCCCCGGTGCCACCAGCGGCAGGGTCACGGTGAAGAACGCCCGCAGCCGCGACGACCCGTCGACCATCGCCGCCTCCTCCAGCTCCCGGGGCACACCGTTGACGAACCCCCGCAGCGTCCAGATCGTGAACGGCATGACGAACGCCAGGTAGGCGATGGTCAGCCCGATGATCGAGTTGCGCAGGTCCCAGCCCTCCAGCACCTTGACCATGGAGATCATCAGCGCCTCGGCCGGCACCATCTGCACCACCAGGATCATCACCAGGAAGGTGACCCGGCCCCGGAAGCGGAACCGGGAGACGGCCACGGCGGCCAGGAACGCGGTGAACAGGGCCAGCACCACCGTGAGCCCGGTGACCTTGAGGCTGTTGGCGAACGACGTGCCGAAGTTGTCGCTGTCGAACACCGACCGGTAGTTCTCCAGCGTCCCGCCGAGCGGCAGGAACTCCGGGCCCGGCGACCGGATGTCGGCGTTGAGCCGGAACGACGTGGTGAGCATCCAGTACACGGGGAAGGCGCTGAGCGCGATCAGCAGCAGGGCCAACCCGTTGGCGAAGACCCGGCTACCGAGTGAGGACCGCATCAGATCTCCTCCTGGCGGAACATCTGGCGGAGGTGGAACACGGTCAGGAGGAGGGTGATCGACACCATCACGAGGGCGATGGCGGCACCCTTGCCGAAGTGGTTGCCGGTGACCGCCTCGCGGTACGCCCAGGTGCCCAGCAGGTTGGTCTCGGTGCTGATGCCGCCCGCCTCCTGCAGCACGAAGATCTGGGTGAAGACCCGCAGGTCCCACATGGTGCTGAGGGCGACGAGCACCACGAAGATCGGCTTGATGGCGGGCCAGATGACGTCGC
>DATHJB010000133.1 GCA_035316325.1 Acidimicrobiales bacterium | reverse complement strand
GTCTGCGAAGCGAGGTATCTCCCGAAGCTCGATGACGAACGGATCAGGCTGACGAACGCCGGCCCCCTCAAGATCCCGTCGGCGCGTAGGTGACCACCATTGCGCCACCCGCAAACGTATCGACACCGACGAGTTGGAGATCCGTACGACCCTTCAGGTTCTCGAACAAGCGCCTGCCCTCGTTCACGATGACCGGGTGAACGATGATCCGAAACTCATCGACCAGCCCGGCATTCGTGAGAGATTGCACGAGGACAGGGCTGCCGAACGTGATGATGTCGCCACCGTCACGCTTCTTCAGTTCTTTGATCTGTTCTTCGACGTCGGCCCCGGTGATCTGTGTCGGCGGCTCGTACTCGCCCCATTCGAGGCTCTCCAGCGGATGCGTTCCGGTCACGACGAGCTTCGGGACGGTGTTGACCTTTTCTCCGATGCGGAGGCCGACATCAGACACATCTGGCCATTCCTTGACCTTCGGCCATTTTCGCACCAGGTCTTCGTAGGTGCCGCGCCCGAGCACGATGGTGTCGACGCCGTCGAGGGAGATCAGGAACTTGTCCTGTGAATCTTCGATGCCGGGGAGCGCCCATTGCATGAAGTCGGTCTCGTCACCGGACGGTGGGCCGGTGACGATGTTGTTGGCCGTACTGTGAATGGAAACGATGAGCTTGCGCATGATCCGGACCTTTCGTATCGCTAGCGCGTGAAACAGGAACCCTCGAGAACATCGGTGTGAGCGAGGAGCGATATCAGTGGAGGGTGGGTCGGTAGATGAGCTCTTGGGTGTGACCGTCGAGTGTCCGGGTCTCGAGCAGCTCCAGGTCGAAGTCGGCCGCGCCCCGGAAGATCGGTTCCTGCCCGGTCTGACCGGTG
Source organism: Acidimicrobiales bacterium (assembly GCA_035316325.1). NCBI lineage: Bacteria > Bacillati > Actinomycetota > Acidimicrobiia > Acidimicrobiales > Acidimicrobiales bacterium. Next base: position 60,679 of record DATHJB010000133.1, on the reverse strand, counting down.
ATGACAGGGAAAAGCGTCACCTGCACGCGGTCGACGAGGCCGGTGGCCATCAGCGCCCAGTTCAACGACAAGCTGCCGTGTGAGCGCAACGGCACGTCGGACTCCTCCTTGAGCCGGGCGACGATGTCGACGGCGTCACCTTTCGCGACGGTCGCGTTCGGCCAGGCGAGGGGCTCCTCCAGCGTCGACGACACCACGGTTGCCGGCAGGCTCGTCATCCGGGTGACCCAGGGGTCACCCACGCCGGACCCCTCGGTGCTCGAGCCCAGCATCTGAACGAATTGCCGATAGGTGTTGGCGCCGAAGACCATCCGCTGCTCCGGGGCGTACAAGGCAAGGCGGTGGTCAAGTAACTCGGGGCCTTGTTTACCCCAGTAGCCGCCCCAGTCGCCGTTGTGGGAGCCGTAACTGTCGAGGCTGGAAAAGATGTCGAAGGTGTAGGTCGCGGTCATGTCGTTGTCCTTCTCCTTGGTTGCTGATCTGGGTCAGGGTTGGCGGCCGGTACCGTCGGTCCAGAGGGCGTGACGACCTGGCGGTGGATGACGATGTCGAACCATCGACCCGGTGAGCCGCCGGTCATGTAGCCCTCCGGCCCGCTGTCGGCGAGGCCGCGCGTCGTGATCGGCTCGCGCAGCCATGCGCTGACGGCTTCGGGGGTCGCCTGGCGTAGGTCGAGCGCGAATTGATCGAGGCGCAGGTCGGCGTAGTCGTCGAGGGGCGCGGCGGGGTCGACGGTGGTCAGTGGGATCGCGGCCCGGGTTGCCCATTCGGTGACGGCTCCGTCGTGGCCGCCGTCACCGGGGCGCTCGCGAGGGCGAGGACGGCGACGGTTGCCGCACCGGCCAGGACGCGAGGGTTAGGAAACCGTGGCATGGCGTCGTTGCGAGATGGAGCGGAACGGGCGACCGGGCTTGAACACGCCCAAGCCGGTTGCGATCGTGAGGGCGGCGACGTCGTAGGCGGCAGCGGCGATCATGCGGCCGGTCCGGTCGCCGTCGCCGTCGAGCATCTGCTCGCTGGCCGGACTGATGACGAAGGCTCCGACGAGGATCACGGTGAGGATGAGGGCGAGCTTGATCGTGACCCACGGGTAGCGGAACACGCCCCAACGCGTCCCGAGCCCGAGGCCGACGCCGGTGAGCAGGGCGGCGAAACTCAACGGAATGCCGAACACCAGGCTGAACATGTTCAGCGTCCGGACGGAGTCGCGCACCAGCACGGGGTCGTCGAGCGTCGACGTGCGGATCGCGACGGCCAGGTAGCCCGCGGAGTCACCGAGTAGCGCAACCGAGAACACGATGTGCGCGGTGAGCAGCGCATGCCGGAGAGGAAGCCGAAGGCGGCGTCCCCGGCGCGTTTCGGGCGGGTCATCGACGGCGGAATCGATGGGCATAAACGGAGGTTACCCCTACGTTTACTCCTCTAGTCGGTTTCCGTCGAGTACCACGGCCCGCACCGCAGACGCGTCGGGGGGCGCCGAGGAAACTGGGTCGGCGCGCGTGCCCATGCGACGCAACTCACGCAGTGTCGGGGCCGGCCCCTCCAATGGTCGCTCACGGCCGCGATTCCGGAGGCCATCGATGAAGACATCGAGGTGGCGATGTGCGACGCCCTCCTCGAGTGCGGGGTCGAATCCGCCCCCGATCGGTCGCGAGAACCGGGCCAGCGCCAGGCCGACATCCGCGAACTCGACGCCAGCTCGCAACGAGCCCTGCTCATCAGCGGCGCGCAGCAGCTGCTGCTGGGCTGCCGCTGTCGAGTCCAGCAGCGACCGCACCTCGGGATCGTTCCGCACGTCCTCGTCGAGCTGCGGCATGATGGCCGGCGCGCCAACATCCAGCGACCGATGCATGTAACGGCGCAGTGCGGCGAATGCGTCGGTCTCGTCGGCGAGCGCGGCGCGTGCCTCGTCGCCGGTGCGCGCCATCACGTCGGCGGCGACCGCCGTGACCAGCGCGCGGCGGTGGGGGAAGTGTCGGTACAGCGTCGCGATACCGACGCCAGCTCGTCGAGCGACCGCCTCGAGCGACGCCTGGACGCCGAACTCGATGAACAGACCACAAGCAGCTTCCAAGATGAGTCGGCGATTCCGTTGCGCGTCAGCTCGCATTCGCGTCTCCTGCGTCGCCGAAACGATACGTGCACGGACGGCTGACTCTCAGAACCGCACGAGGTCATGGCTCGTCGCCCGGTCCTCGACGTGTCGGGCAGACCTCTACGTTCAGCCGCGCTGACGCTCGTCCCGCTGCCGGATCAGTTCTTCGACCGCGCTCGGGAGGGTCGTCTCGAAGTCGATCAGCTTCGCCCAGGTCGGGGTCACGACAATCCGGACCATGCCGTCGTAGAGCGAGCGGACACCGGCCTCCCACTCGACCCGTTGCTCGGGCGTCATCGTGTAGGTGCCGCTCGCCTCGAGGTACTCGTCCGGGATGCCCTCGACGACGTCCAGCTCGGCCCGACCGCGGATGAGCAGGATCTTTGGCGGGTGCACCTCCGTGTCGATCGTCAGGGCCACCGACGGGTTGCGCCGCAGGGCCGGTACCTTCGCCGCGTTCTTCGCCGTGCACATGACGATCTCGGAGCTGTTCCAGGTGAACCCGATCGGGATCGACCGCGGCGTGCCGTCCTTGGCCACGTAGGCCAGGAGTCACCTGTAGTCGCCAACACACAGTCGAGTCGTTCGTCGTCGGAGACCGACCACAAGCAACTCAAGAACAACCAAACGACCACAAACGACTCGCCGGTACGGCTCCGACCCGCAGGTCGCCGACGCGGCCGGGTACCTTCGATCGGGTGGGCGACGACCCGTTGGGAGCATCACGCCGACCGGCCGAGCCGCAGCTGATCGGGCTGCGGACGAGCGACGCCGTCGACGTCGTCGCCGACCTGTGGATCGCGGAGCGGCCGTGGGCGGGTGCGGTGGTGTGCCACCCACACCCGGCCTACGGCGGTGACCGCCACAACCCCGTGGTCGACGGGATCTTCCGGGCGCTGGCCGGAGCCGACGTGACCGCCCTGCGCTTCGACTTCCGCCGCGGGGGCGACGGCGGTTCAGGCGAGCCGGAGGACGTCCTGGCCGGGGTGGAACGGGTCGCCACGCACCTCGGCCCGGGGCTGCCGCTGTGGCTGGTCGGCTACTCGTTCGGTGCCGACATCGCACTGTCGGTCGGCGACGACCGGGTGACCGGCTGGGCGGCGGTGGCGCCGCCGCTGCGCTTCGGCCCGCCTCCCAGGGCGACTCTCGGCGACCCGCGGCCCGTGCTGGTCGTCGCCGCCGAGCACGACCAGTTCAGCCCGCCCGATCACCTGCGCGAGGTCGCGGCCACCTGGCCGGATGCCACCGTCACGGTCGTCCCGGGCGCCGACCACTTCCTCGGCGGAGCGGCCGACCGTGTCGCCGACGCCGTCCTCGCCTGGCTACGGGCGACCTCCCACCGGGTGGTGTAGGCGCTCCCGGGTGGATCGCGGTCGTCCTGCGACCGGGACCCACCCGAGAACGGCAAGGGACGGGACGGACGGGACGGATCAGCGGGGGGCGGTCACCGGAACCGGGACGGGGACCGCCGGGGGCCGGGGGGACTCGGGGGCACGGTCGGGCAACGGGGCCTGGTGACGCCCGCTGGACCGGCGGGCCATCGTGCTGACGATGCCGGGGCGGAGGGCGAGCAGGGCCGGGAGCACCACGATGCGGACGAGGGTGGCGTCGACGAGGATGGCCACGGCCAGGCCCACGCCCATCTGCTTCATCTCGACCATGCTCGCGGTGGCGAAGAGACCGAAGACCGACACCATCACGAGGGCGGCCATGCTCACCGGACCGGCCGTCTGGCGGATGCCGGTGGCGACGGCGTCACGGGGCGAGGCACCGAGGTGCGCCGCCTCCCGGATCCGGCTCAGGACGAGCACGTGGTAGTCCATCGACAGCCCGACGAGGACCACGAACAGGAACATCGGGATCCACGTGACCACGGTGCCGTTCGATTCGAAGTCGAGCAGCCCCTCGGCCCAGCCGTGTTGGAAGACCAGGGCGAGGACACCGAAGGCCACGGCCACCGAGGCGACGTTGAGCAGCAGCGTCAGCAGGGCCACGCCACCGCTGCGGAACGTCACCCCCATCACCGCGAGGGTGAAGAGCAGCACGGCGCCGACGACCCACGGCAGGGCGGAGGCCTGCTGGTCGGTGGAGTCCCGCGACTCGGCCTCGGCCCCGGCCGTCTCCCACCGCACGCCGTCGAGGTCGTCGAGGAGGGCGGGGCCGAGGTCGGACCGGACCAGGTCGAGGGCGGCTGCCGACGACTCGGCCCCGGCGGTGTCCGGGGTGGGCAGCACCAGCTCGAACGTGCGACCGTCCTCCGACGTCGCGACCGACGCACCGGGGGCGAACCGACCCGACGCCTCGGCCTCGGCCCGCAGCGATGCCAGGGCGTCCTCGGCCGGAGCCGTCGTGCCGGACGCCACGTGGGCGACGACCACCACCTCGTCGCCTTCGGTCGGGAAGTCGGTCTGCACCCGCTCCAGCGCCTCGACCTCGGCGATGCCGTCGGGGAGCTGGGACAGGTCGGTGTCCTCCAACCGCAGCGTCAGGGCCGGGGCGGCGAGTGCCACCAGGATCGTGCCCGACACCGCCAGGGCGACGACCGGTCGCCGCAGCACCGGGCCGACGATCCGCCCGCTGAAGGCACCGGATCGGGTACGGGCCGCGAGGCGCCACAGGAGCGGGATGCGGGGCCGGTCGACCCAGCGTCCGAGCTTGCCGACCAGGGCGGGCACGACGGTGAGCGAGCCGAGCATCGCCACCGCCACGACCAGGATGGCGCCCACGGCCAGGCCCGAGAAGATCACGCTGCCGACCAGGAGCAGGGCGGACACGGAGACGATCACGGCCACGCCGGCCACCAGGATCGAATGGCCGGCGGTCGCGGCCGCCACCTCGACGGCGTCGATGGGGCCGAGGCCCCGCTGGCGCTCCTCCCGCTGGCGCTTGACGAAGAACAGCGAGTAGTCGACGCCGACGGCCATGCCGATCAGCAGGACCATGTTGGCGACGGTCCCCATGTCCGGGACCATCTGCGACACCACGGCGTAGAGGCCGAGGGCGATGCCCACCGACGTCAGCGCGAGCAACACCGGCACGGCGGCGGCGATGAGGGCACCGAAGGCCAGCAGCATGAGGCCGAGGGTGACCGGCAGGCTCAGGGCCTCGGCGCTGGCCAGGTCCTCCTCCACCACCTCGGTGACGGCGGCGTCGACCGAGGCTCCTCCGGTCTGCTCGACCCGCAGGCCGGGGTGGTCGCGGGCCACGGCAGCGGTCACCTCGTGCAGCGGGCCGATGTGGTCGGACGCCTCCTCCGGGTCGCCCCGCACGTGCACCGGCAGGAGGGCGGCGGCGCCGTCGGCTGCCCAGACGACATCGCCGACGGCGGCGACCTCGGGCAGGGCGTCCATGCGGGCGGCGCCGTCGGCCAGGGCAGCGACGGCATCAGGGCGGTCGAGCTCGCCGTCCGGGGAGCTGACGACGACCAGCTCGCTGGCCGGATCCTCCAGGCCGGCGTCGTCGAGCAGACGGAGAGCCTGCTGGGACGAGCCCGCGGCCATGTCCTCGGACGTGGCCGTCTTCGGTGCCACCGTCGCCGAGAGCACGACGGAGACCGCGACGAGGCCGAGCCAGAGGCCCAGCGATCTCCAGGGGTGGGTGGCGCTCCAGCGGGCCACCCTGACGGTCACGGGGGTGCGGGTCATCACGGCTCCTTCGTCGGGTCGCCGCCCCGGGTAGGGCGACCCGGCCCACGGTGCGGGAACGCGGGCCGTCGCGCAGCGGGCCCACTCCCCCTGTTCCCGGGGGCCGACACCACCCTCCGAGCGGGGGCGTAGGTCCCGTGTGGCCGGGCCGTGGCCACGTCAGACTGGCGGCGTGACCACAGCCCCCGACGAGCGCACCGGCTGGAGCCGGCCCGGCCTCTGGGTCGGCTGGGCACACGTGCTGCTGATGCCCTTCGCTCTCACCCTGTTCGTGCTCGATGTCGTGGGGTTCGCCCTCATCCCCGTCACCGCCGGCATCCCCATCCTCGTCGTGAGCCTCCCCCTGACCGTCGCCATGGCCGGGCTGCACCGCCGGATGGCAGCGAGAACGCTGGGGCGACCGGTGCCCGCGCTCTACCGCGAGCGCACGGCGCCCACCGCCCTGGGCCGCCTGCTGCAGCAGGGGAAGGACCCGCAGACCTGGCGCGACGTGGCGTGGCTGTTCGCCACCTCGTCGATCGGCTTCGTGCTGGCCACCTTCGCCGTGGCCGCCTTCCTGGCGATCCCCTGGTACCTGATCTTTCCGTTCCTCATCTGGGTGACCCCCGACGGGGTCCTCGACCAGCCCTACGGGCTGTTCACCATCGACACGGTGCCCGAGGCCATGGCCCAGTGGGTCCTGGCCGGCGCCGCCTTCGCCCTGTGGTGGTTCGTGGTCCCGCCGGTGATGCGGGCCAAGGCGTCGATCGACGCCGCCCTGTTGGGCCCCACCGAGGCAGCGACGCGCCAGGTGCTCGAAGCCCGGGTCGAGGAGCTGGCCACCACCCGGTCGGAGGCCGTCGACATCCAGGCCGCCGAGCTGCGGCGCATCGAGCGCAACCTCCACGACGGCGCCCAAGCCCGCCTGGTCGCGTCGGGCATGACGCTCGGCCTCGCCCTCGACCTGCTCGAGTCGGACCCCGAGCAGGCCCGGTCGCTCATGGCCGAGGCCCAGGAGACGAACCGCGACGCCCTCGCCGACCTGCGCACCGTCGTGCGCGGCATCCACCCACCCGTCCTGTCCGACCGCGGCCTCGTCGGCGCCGTCGAGGCCCTCGCCGTGCAGATGGCGCTCCCGGTGCACATCACCTCCACGATCGACGGCCGGCTGCCCGCCCCCGTCGAGTCGGCCGCCTACTTCGCCGTGGCCGAGTGCCTCACCAACGCGGCCAAGCACAGCGGGGCCGGCCGGGTCGCCGTGACGATCGCCCGCTCCGCCGACGTCCTGCACGTCGTCGTCGAGGACGACGGCCGAGGCGGGGCCCGGCGCGACCCCGACGGAGGGCTGGCCGGCATCGGGCGCCGCCTCGCCGTGTTCGACGGAAGCCTGCTCGTCGACAGCCCGGCCGGCGGTCCGACCCGCATCACCCTGGCGGTGCCGTGCGCGTCGTGATCGCCGAGGACCTGGCCCTCCTCCGCGACGGGCTGATCCGACTCTTCGAGGCCAACGGCTGCACGATCGTCGCTGCCGTCGAGGACGAGGCGGGGCTACGCCGCGCCCTCACCGAGGACGACCTCGACGTCGCCGTCGTCGACGTCCGCCTGCCCCCCACGTTCACCGACGAGGGCCTGCGCTGCGCCATCGAGGCCCGCCGATCCCGGCCCGGCCTCCCCGTCCTCGTCCTGTCCCAGTACGTCGAGCAGCTCTACGCCCGGGAGCTGCTGTCGGGCGGCGACGGCGCCGTCGGCTACCTGCTCAAGGACCGGGTGAGCGACGTGGGCGGGTTCGTCGAGTCGGTCCGCCAGGTGGCCGGCGGCGGCACCGTGATGGACCCGGAGGTGATCGCCGCCCTCGTCGCCTCCCGCACCCGACGCGACGACCCCATCGAGCGACTGACCCCGCGCGAGCTGGACGTCCTGGCGCTCATGGCCGAAGGGCGGTCCAACCAGGCCATCGCCACCCGCCTCGTCATCGCCGAGAAGTCCGTCGGGAAGCACACCAGCAACATCTTCAGCAAGCTCGACCTGCTCCCGGACGACGACGACAACCGCCGCGTCCGCGCCGTCCTCGCCTACCTCCGAGGCGCCTCGTAGCGACCCCGCCGTCGAGCGTCGGGGAGCCGGCCGGCCGCCGGGGATCGACCTTCACTGTCACACCCCCTGCCTAACGTAGGGATCGGCGAGGACGAAGACGTCCGGCAGAGGAGTGTGAACGGTGAACAGCGTGGCGGCGGCACCGGCGATCTACATGGAGGACTGGGCCGCGACGTATGGGCCCGCTGTCCTCGTCGACCCCGAGGCCGAGGTCACGGCCGATGCCGAGCTCGTCGAGGACGGGCCCGACGTTCTCGCCTTCCACGACGGTGTCCCCGACGGCGGGACCCGCAGCTTCGCCTTCGTCGACGGGGTCCGCCGGGGCGAGGGCGCGCTGTACCTCGACGGCGGCGGCGCGTTCGTCAGCGGGGTGGCCGGCGCCCACGGCGTCGGCGCGGCGGTCCTCGAGCCGGGCAAGCCGTTCCGGTTCGAGCGCTGCGAGGTCACCCGCATGGTGATCGTGGGCTGCGGCGAGCGGGTGGAGCTGCCCGAGGTGGCGGGCGGCTACCGGTGGGCGGCCGTGTCCACGCCGAAGACCTGGCCGAAGGCACCGCTGGACGAGCTGCAGAACCGGATGCGCGTGCACGAGGGCCGTCTGGCGGAGGAGCTGTGCGCGGACGGTCACCTGACCCTCGTCGACGGGCCCCTCAACTTCGTGCGCTCGCACGACCTGCCGGTGGTCGGGGTCACCAAGACCCATCACCGCCGCCTGCTCCCGCTCGTCCACCACGCCCGCGTCGGGCAGTTGGCGTCGGGGCAGCGCACCAGCCTCTTCCGGCTGTCCGAGCGGTACTCGGCCTACGTCCGCCTCGCCCCTCGGCGCCTCGGGTCCAGCCCGTGGGCCGGGATCGTCCGCATCGAGGTGCCGGCGTCCACCGGTCTCGCCGCCGCCGCCCTGGAGGCCGACCAGGCGGCGGGCATGCTGCCGCGGTTCGCCGGTGTGCCGCACGTCGACCCGCGGGCGCCGCAGAACCTGCAGCCCACCGGGGCGCTGGAGCGGCACCTGCGCCACCTGCTCGGCGACGCCGGCCTCGCGTCCCGAGCCCTCCGCACCGCCATCGCCCAGCTGGCCGGCGACGACGTCGGGATCCGCCGCCGGCCCGAGGTCGCCCGCACTCCCGAAGGGGCTTCCCGATGACCGACATCACCGATCGACCCGGCAACGGCGCCCACCCCGAGGGCATGCCCGACGGCCGCGACGTGCGGGCGGCGAAGCTGGCGGCGTCCATCGCGGCGAGCGCCGTGCTGGGCCACGTCGACGGCGCCGTGCCGACCACCTCCCAGCGCTTCACCGTGGTGCTGGCCCCGGATGCCGTGGCCACGCTCGACCAGCTCGTCGCCTGCCCCCAGACGCTGCCCGACGGCCGGGTGATCACCCACTTCGGCATCGTCGCCGAGACGTCGGGGCACATCGAGGGCGCCAGCTGGGCCTCCGACACGGCCCGCATCGTCGACTCCCGCACCATGCCCGGGGAGACCGCCCGGCGGGTGGAGGTGGCGGTGCTGCGGGTCGAGCCCGAGGTGTGGGTGTCGCCGGCACCGGGCTCGGTCGTCGTGGCCTGCGCCGACGAGGCCCGTGCGTTCGCCCTCTTCGAGGACCAGATGGACGACCGGCTCCCCGTCGGCCTCGACCAGGCCGGCGAGCCGGTCCACCTCGACTTCGCCTTCCTGTCGGGCAAGAACGGCGGCCACGTCAACATCGCCGGGATCTCCGGTGTGGCCACCAAGACGTCGTACGCCACCTTCCTGCTCTACCAGCTGTTCGAGACCGAGCGGGGCCGACGCATCCTGGGTCCGCACGCGCCCAACACACGGGCCCTGGTGTTCAACCTCAAGGGCGAGGACCTCCTGCACCTCGACCGGCCCAACCGGCTCCTCGACGTGAAGCACCCCGAGGCCCGCCGGCAGTGGGAGGCGCTCGGCGTCACCGATCCGGGCCCCTTCCGCGACGTCACCATCTGGGCGCCGGCCGTCCCCGGCGGCGAGGGCCTGGTGCCGGCGGTCGACTCGCGGCGCAGCGACGAGGTCGAGGTGTTCGGCTGGACGCCGCTCGACTTCGTGTCCCGCGGCCTGCTCGAGTTCTGCTTCGCCGACGAGTCCGCCAACCGCAACCAGATCTCGTTCATCTCGCAGCGGGTCCGCATCCAGCTGGCCCGCCACGCCGCCCCGGTCGACGGCCGGCCCGGGGCGCTGGTGCTGCAGGACGTCGGTACCGGCTCGATGAACAACTTCGAGCGGGTGGCCGGTGAGATGGCCCGCCGCGACGCCGTGGTCACCGGCGGTCCCGTCATCACCGACTTCGGCGACCTGATCGACGCCATCTCCGAGCGGGTCGAGTCCGACAGCTTCGAGTGGACCGCCGGCGTCCAGCAGGGCACGGTGCAGGCCTTCCTGCGGCGGCTCTACGCCCTGATCCCCCGGATGGGCCACCTCGTCCGCTGCGGGGTGACCGCGCCCGACGTCGGCCGTTCGGCGATCACGGTGGTCGACCTCCACGCGCTGCACGACGCGGCCCAGCGCTTCGTCGTCGGGGCCCTCCTCAACGCCGTGTTCGAGGCCAAGCAGTCGTCCGGGCGCGAGCCGCTCCAGTTCGTCGTGCTCGACGAGCTCAACAAGTACGCGCCGCGCGAGGGCAGCTCGCCCCTCAAGGAGCTCCTCGTCGACGTGGCCGAGCGCGGCCGCTCGCTGGGCGTGCTGCTGATCGGGGCGGAACAGGCCGCCACGGCGGTCGACCCGGCGATCGTCCGCAACGCCGCGATCAAGGTCGTCGGCCGCCTCGACGCCTCCGAGGCCTCCGAGTACCGGTTCCTCACGCCCGAGCTGCGGGCGCGGGCCACCCGGTTCCTGCCCGGCACCATGGTCCTCGACCAGCCGCTGGTGCCCGTCCCCATCCCGCTGCGGTTCCCCTTCCCGGGCTACGCCACCAACGTCGACGAGGGACGGGAGTCGGCCCAGCAGCGAGTCGAGGCCGAGGACGACGCGTTCGCGGGGATCGCCGGCGGTGCCGGCATCACCGGCCGACGCCCGCTGGGTCGAGACGGCTGATGCGGGTGCTCCACACCTCCGACTGGCACCTGGGCACCACCCTGGGCCGGGTGCGTCGTGACGAGGACCACGACGCGGTGCTCGACGAGATCGTCGACGTCGCCGGGCAGGGCGAGCTCGACCTGATCGTCCACACCGGTGACCTGTTCGACCACGCCCGGCCCGCGGTCGACGACATGCACCGGGCGGTCGAGGCGCTCGCCCGGCTGGCGGCACACGCGCCTCTGGTGGTGATCGCGGGCAACCACGACAGCTCGGCCCTGTTCGAGGTGCTCGACCGGGTGGTGGGCATGGCTGCCCGGCTCTCCGGCGACGCCGCGGCGCACCACATCCGCTTCGTCGGGGTGGCCCGCCGCGCCCGCGACGGCGGGGTGCTGACGTTCCCCGCCCGCGACGGCCGGCACGAGGCCCGGCTGGCGGTGCTGCCGTTCGTCCACCCCAACGCCCTGGTCCGCACGTTCGACCTCGAGCCGGAACGGTGGAACGGGTCCTACACCGACGGGATCAGCCTGGTGGAGGCCAACCTCGCCGACGGCCTCACCGACGGCTTCGACCCGGGCCGGCACGTGGCCCTGTTCGCCGCCCACCTCCACGTCGGCGGCGCCACCTGGTCGGGGTCCGAGCGGAAGGTGCACGTCGGCGACGACTACGCCACCAAGGTCGACCACCTCCCCACCGCCAGCTACGCGGCCTTCGGCCACATCCACCGGCCGCAGGAGCTGCCCGGCGGGGTGGGCCGCTACGCCGGGTCGCCGATCCCGATCGACTTCGGCGAGGTGTCCGACACCAAGAGCCTCGTCGTGCTCGACGCTCCGCCAGGCCGGCGCGCCCGGCCCGAGGTGGTCGAGCTGAGCGGCGGCCGCCGCCTCGTGCGTCTGGCAGGCACGCTCGACGAGATCGCCGCCCGGGCCGACCCGTCGTCCACCGGCATCTACCAGGTCCTTGTCGACGTCGACGTGCCCGACCCTGCCCTGGCCGACCGGATCGCGAGCCTGCTGCCCCGGGCCACCCTGCACTCCGTCGCCGAGCGCGTCGCCGGCGTCACCGCCACGGTGGCGGAGGAGCTCGACGCCGAGGCCGAGCCGCCCGTCGCCGACCAGTTCCGGGCCTACCTGGGCCTCGAGGGCACGTCCGGGCCGCGGGTCGACCGGGCCATGCGGGTGTTCGAGACCCTGCTGGGTGCCGGCATCGACGGCGACGACCCGCCCTTCCGGGAGGAGGACCTCTTCGAACCGCCCGGCCCGATCCCCGTGACCGCCGCGACCGGGGCGACGGCGGGAGGCGACGGCTGATGCGCCCGCTCACCCTGCGCCTCGAAGGGCTCCGGTCCTACCGCTCGGTGCAGACGGTCGACTTCACCGGCCGCGCCATGGTGGCGATCGTCGGCGACACCGGCGCCGGCAAGTCGTCGCTGCTCGAAGCCATCACCTTCGCCCTCTACGGCGCCGCCACCTGGACCAAGCAGGCCGGCGACCTGATCGGCGACCGGTCCGACACCATGAAGGTCGAGCTGACGTTCCGGGCCGACGGCAGCGACTGGCAGATCACCCGCACCATGAGCACCGGCACGCGGGCGTCGGTCCACCGGCTGACGAACCTCGAGAGCGGCGAGCGCATCGACGGCGCCCGGGAGCTCACCCGGGTGGTCGAACGGCTCGTCGGCCTCGACTACGAGGGCTTCCTGCGCACGGTGCTGCTGCCCCAGGGGAAGTTCGCCCAGCTGCTGGAGGCCAACCCGGCCGAACGCCAGCGGATCCTGCGGAACGTGTTCCGCGTCGACGAGCTCGACCAGGTCCGTGCCCGGGCCAAGGAGCTGCGCCAGCGGCTCGGGCCTCGCCTCGACACCCTGAGGTTCGCCCGCGGCGAGCTGGCCGCCGACCCGCGGGCCGCCGCGGCCGACGCCGCCACGCAGGCCGAGGCGGCCGACGTGAGGGTGAAGGAGCTCGACGCCGCCACGACCGAGGTCACGCTGGCCGAGCGCGCCGCCGACGACGTGCGCCGCGAGATCGAGGGCCTCCAGCGGCTCGCCGACGCCGTCGATCTGACGGCGTCCGCGGACGCCGCGAGCCGCGTCCGAGCGGTGGCCACGGCCGACACCGGCCTCGCCGCGGCGGTCGCCGATGCGGCCCGGGCGCTGGCCGACGCCGACGAGGCGCGGCGAGCCGCCGACGACATCCTGCGGGCGGCCACCGCGGCCGGCGACACCGAGCCCGCGCTGCAGGCCGCCCGGGCCGCGCTCGATGCCCTGCCGATGCTGGTCGCCGACATCGGCGCGCAGCTCGACGCCCGCCGTGAGAGCGACGAGCAGGCCGCGGAGGCCGACGTCCAGGAGCGAGCCGCGGCCGCCGCGCAGGCCGACCTGACCCCGGCCGAGCAGGAGCTCGACGCGCTCGACCACGGGATCATGCAGGCGCGGGCCCGGCTCGACCGGTGGCGTGGCCTGGTCGACCGGGTCGCCGAGGCCGACCGGCACGTCGAACAGGCGGAGGGCGAGCTCGTCGCGGCCCGCACCCGCGAGGCCGACGCCCAGGCCGCCGCCACCCCGGCAGTCGCCGAGGCGGAGGCCGGCCGGCAGCGCAGCGTCGTCGCCGACGATGCTCTCGCTGCCTCCCACCGAGCCGACGCGGCCGCCCACGCGGCCTCGGGGATCGCGGCGGGTGACCCGTGCCCGGTCTGCGAGCGGACTCTGCCCGACGGCTTCACCCCGCCATCCGTCCCGGCGCTCACCGCGGCTGAGCAGGCCACCGTGGCGGCGAGGGACCAGGCCGCCACCCTGGCCACCGCCGCTGCCCGGGCCGAGGCCAACCACGAGGCTGCCGTCGCCGCGCTCGCCGCCACCCGGGATGCGGTCGACGGCCGACACCTCGACGCGGCGACCGCTCGTGCCTCGCTCGCCGCGGAAGCCGGGTTGGAGGCGATCCCCCAGGGTCCCGGCGACGCCACGGCGCTGCTCGCCGGCCCCGCGGCCGCCGTCACCGAACTGGAGCAGCAGCGGACCGCGCACGCCCGCAGCATCGCCGGGATCAGCGCCCAGGTGGTCGAGGCCACCACTCGAGCGACCGCCCTGCAGGAACGGGTCGACCGGGCCCGCACGGCCAACGCCCGGGGCGTCGCCTCGTCCCGCTCGCGGCTACGGCAGGCCCTGGCCGCGCTGGCACCGCTCCCCTCCTGGCAGCCCGACCTCCCTGACCTCGACGCCGTGCTCGACGCCGCCGACCCGGCGGAACCCCCACCGCCGCCGGAGCTGGCGGCGCCCGCCGTCGACGTGTCCGACGCCGTCGCCCGGATCGACCAGCGCCTCGCCGAGATCGCCACGCTCTCCGCGACCGTCGCCACCCGCACCCAGCGCCGCGACGACGCCCGCACGGCCTTGGAGCAGGCGAAGCAGGCCCGGCAGAAGGCGGCGAACGCCGCCACCGACGCCTACCGCGCCCTCGACACGCTCGCCCTCCGCGTCGACGACGCCGCCGGCCGGGTCGGGGCCGAGCCCACCGACCACCCGCCACCCCACCGGGCCGAACCCGACGGGCTCGCCGACGGCGCCGCGTGGGCCGACACGCTGCTCGACCGGGCCCGCGCTGTCGTCGGCCTGGTCGGCGAGGCGACCGGGGCGCAACGAGCCGCGATGACCGACCACCAGCAGCGGGCCGCCGCCGTCCTCACCACGGCCGGGGCGAGCGACGCCGCCGCCCTCGCCACCCTGCACGCCACCGCGATCGCGAGCTCCACCACGGCACGCGACGAGCAGCGCCGAGCGGCGGCCCAGGTGGCCGTCGCCGACGACCTCGACGGGCGGATCGGAGCCGCCGCCGAGTTCCTCGACGCCGTCTCGCTCGTCTACGACCAGCTCGCCAACACCGCGTTCATCGGTGAGGTCCTGCGCCGCCGCCACGCCGAGCTCCTCGGGGTGGCGGCGCGGATCCTGAGCGAGGTGACCGGCGGCCGCTACGGCTTCTCCCCCGAGTTCGCCATCGTCGACCTCCACACCGGTCAGGAGCGGGCCACCAAGACCCTCTCGGGCGGCGAGTCGTTCCTGGCATCACTCGCGCTCGCGCTGGCCATGGTGGAGATCGCCTCCCGTGCCGGCGGCCGCCTCGACGCCCTGTTCCTCGACGAGGGCTTCGGATCGCTCGACGCCACATCGCTCGACGCCGCCATCGACGCCCTGGAGTCGCGGGCCGAGGCCGGCCGCCTGGTCGCCGTCATCTCCCACGTCCCCGGCGTCGCCGAACGCATCGAAGACGTCCTCGATGTCCGAGCCACCACCACCGGCTCCATCGCCACCTGGCAATCCCCCGCCGAACGGGAAGCCGCCTTCACGACCGCAGTCACGGCGCTCCTCTAGGTAGCTCAGGGACGGCCGAAGTCGCGGTTCGGGCGCTCGGGCGGGCGGCCCATCTCCGGCGGGAAGCGGAAGCCGCTGTCCTTCACGTCCTCGAAGACGTGGACCATGTTGAGCAGGTCCTCCTCGTAGGAGAACCTGCCGTCGCCGGCGTAGACCAGCGTGGAGCAGCCCGACTGCTGGTAGGGCCGGCCGTCGGACCGCTGCCCCGGCAGGACCTGCCGCCACTTCACCAGCACTCGGTCGCCGTCGACCGCGTAGAAGTCGGTCGGGAACGACCACGACTCCAGCCCCACCATGGCGTCGCCGAACACGGTGCGGCGTAGCTCGTCGATCCCCTCGACCCGTCCCCACGCCGGGTCGACGAAGACCGCGTCGTCGGTGAAGAACTGGGCCAGGTCCGCCCACGTCCCCTGCCCGGCGCAGATCTCGTCGCGTACGGCGATGTACCGCTCGACCGCCGCCCGCACCTCCCCTTCGTCGTGTGCCACCCGAGTCCCCCTTCTCCGACCAGCTCGCCGATCGTACCTGACACCCCGTCAGATCCCCGAGGGGTACCTCTGAGAGCTGAGGGTCAGACGATCGCAGGGACGGTGGCGGCCGGGTCGGGGGTCGGCGGGCCGGTGAGGCCCTGGCGCAGGTGGTCGAAACCCTCGTCGATCAGCTCGGCGAGGGGCGCGGGCCGGTCGCGCTCCCGCCAGACGGCGATCGCGGAGCGGATCGCCCCCAGGGACGCGGCGACCACCAGGGCGGGATAGGTGTCGATGTCGGGGTCGAGGCCCGTGCGGCGGGCGATCTCCTCGACCAGGCCCCGCTCGACCTCGGCGAACCCGGCGGCCTGGCGGGCCGCGAGGTTCGGGTGGTGCTGGAACAGGTTGCGGCGCCGCAACCAGTCCTCGGACCCGAGCACGAACCGGCCGGCGGCGTCCTGCGCCGCGGCCCGCAGCGCGTCGAGCGGCGCCTCGCCCTCGGGCCGCGTCGTGAGGCCGAGGAGCAGCTCGGACGAGTGCACCGGCGTCGTGCCGACGATGGCGTCGTCCTTGGAGGAGAAGTAGTTGAAGAACGTGCGGGGCGACACGCCGGCGGCATCGGCGATCGCCTCGACGGTCACCCCGTCGGGCCCCAGCGCCTCGGCCAGACGCAGGGCGGCCGACGTCATCGCCCGTCGCGTCTCGGCCTTCTTGCGCTCTCGGAGCCCCTCGGTCATGGTCACCGTCCGGTCGTCGCCTCGGCGTAGTCCACCACAGTCGGTGGGCGGTCGTCGTTCGCCGACCCGTCCGCGGACCCCTCGGCCGACTCGTCCCCGTTGCCGTTCCCGTTGGCGCGCTGGGCCTGGCCGGACTGGGTGCGCAACGGGATCTCCCGCAGCAGCAGGGTCAGCAGGAAGCCGATGACGAGCATCGGGACGCCGTAGGCGAACACGCCGGTGATGGCGTCGGCGAAGCCGCTCGCCACCTGCGCCCGCTCGCCGGCGGGGAGCGCGGCGATCTGCGCCGGCGTCAGGCCCTTGGCCGCGTTGCCCAGCAGGTCGCCCAGGCGGCTGGCGAACAGGGCGCCGAACAGGGCGACGCCGATCGAGCCGCCGACGGTCCGGAAGAAGGTGATGGTCGCGGTGGCGACCCCGAGGTCCTTCGCCGGCGTCACGTTCTGGGTGGCGAGCACCATGACCTGCATCGTGAAGCCGAGGCCGATGCCCAGCAGCACCATGTAGCTGCCGGACTCCCACCGGGTCGACGCGGTGTCGAGGGTCGACAGCAGGAACAGGCCGACCGCGGCCACCGCCGTCCCCATGATCGGGAAGATGCGGTACCGGCCCGTGCGGCTGATGATCTGGCCCGACAGCGTCGACGCCCCGAGCAGCCCCAGCATCAGGGGTACCAGCAGCAGCCCCGAGTCGCTGGCCGAGGCGCCGTTGGCCACCTGCAGCAGGGTGGGCAGGTAGGTGATCGAGCCGTACATCGCCACGCCGATGAGGAGGCTGACGGCCCCGGCGACGTTGAAGGTCCGCACCCGGAACAGCCGCAGGGGCAGAGCGGGCTCGACGGCCCGGCGCTCGACGACCAGGAACAGCGCCCCGAGGGTGAGGCTGGCGGCACCCAGTGCAGCGATGACGGGCGAGCCCCACTCGTACTCGGTGCCGCCCCAGGTCGTGAGCAGGACGAAGCACGAGATGGCGGCGGCGAGGAGCGCGATGCCGAGCCAGTCGACCCGCACCTGGGGGCGACGGGGGGACGACGGCAGGACGACGCTGGTGACGACCAGGGCGATGATGGCCAGCGGGACGTTCACGTAGAACACCCAGCGCCACGACAGGTGGTCGGTCAGGAAGCCGCCGGTCAGCGGCCCGACGACGCTCGCCGCCCCGAAGACCGCCCCGAACAGGCCCATGTACCGGCCCCGCTCCCGGGGGCTCACGATGTCGGCGATGATCGCCTGGGCCAGCACGATGAGCCCACCCGCACCGGCGCCCTGGATGCCCCGGAAGACGATGAGCTGGCCCATGCTGCTGGCCAGGCCGGCGAGCACGCTGCCGGCCAGGAAGACGACGATGGCGCCCTGGAACAGCCGCTTGCGGCCGTAGAGGTCGCCGAGCTTGCCCCACAGCGGCGTCGAGACCGTCTCGGTCAGCAGGTACGCCGTCACCACCCAGGCCAGGTGGTCGAGCCCGCCGAGGTCGCCGACGATGGTCGGCAGCGCCGTGGCGACGATGGTCTGGTCGATGGCGGCCAGCAGCATGCCGAGCATGAGGCCGATGAAGCAGATCAGGATCTGCCGGTGCGACAGTCGGGGCGCGACGGGGGCGTCGACGGTGGCGGCGGCGGTCGAGTTCATCCAGCTCCTCCAGAAGGGACCGAGGTTGTTGCACTCTACGCAACTTTGCGCCGTCTGCAACTATTCCGCCGGAGGATGCTGATCGGGGACCGCGACTAACAGTAGAGTCAACTTCCGATGCCCCCGCACCTCCCCGATGGCGAGCCGGGGTCGGTCGTCCGCCGACCGCCCTTCTCCGGCAACCCCCAGGTCGGCGCCCGTGGGCAACGGACGCAGCAGCGGATCCTCGACGCGGCCCTGCGGGTCTTCGGCGAGGAGGGCTACCACCAGTGTGACATCGACCGGATCACCAAGGTCGCCGGGAGCTCGCGGGCCACCTTCTACCAGTACTTCGCCGGCAAGGAGGACGTGTTCCGCCACCTGGCCGGCCAGGTCGCCCGCCAGCTGAGCGCGTCGATCGAAGCCCTCGGCCCGGTCACCGCCGACGCCGGCGGGTGGGCGGCGACCCGGGCCTGGATCACCCGCTACACCGACATCTACGAGCGCTACGAGCCGGTCTTCCAGACCTTCCAGGCGGCCGCCGAGAGCGACGAGGCCGTCGTCGCCGGGTCGGTGCGGACCGGCGAGCGGCACGTGGCGAGCCTCCGGTCCCGACTGGCGACCACGACGCTGCCACCCCGCCAGCTCGACCCGGTGATCATGCTCCTGCTGGAGTGCCTGCCCCGCACCCTCGACGACGCCGCCATCCTCCGCTCCGCGGCGCCGGACGCCTACCCAAAGGAGCGCGTCGAGGGCGCCCTGACCGACGTCGTGCACCGCACGCTGTTCGGCCTCGAGGCCGGCGTGAACGTGCACTCGCCCACCGACGCGGCGCCGCCGACGCTGGAGTTCGGCCCGGCAATGCAGGAGGCCCTGCGGCGCAGCGAGGCGACACCCGAGCTCAACGCCGCCGGTCGGCGCACGTTCAAGGCCCTGACGCAGGCGGGCCGGGACGTGTTCGTGACCCGGGGCTACCACCGCACGCGGGTCGACGACATCGTCCGTGTCGCGGGGATGTCGCACGGGGCGTTCTACCGGTACTTCCAGAGCAAGGACGAGTTCGCCCACCTCCTGGCCGTGCGGGCGATCCGGATGGTCTCCACCGCGCTGACCGACATCCCGGCCGTGGGGGCCAGCGACGGCTCGACCGGCACCGCGGCCCTGCGACGGTGGCTGCGGCGCTACAACGCCGCGCACGCCACCGAGGCCGCGATGATCCGCGTCTGGGTCGACGTCGCGCTGCAGGACCCCACCATGCGGGCCGACTCCGCCGCCGCGATCGACTGGGGACGGCGGCGGATGGTGCGCTTCCTGCAGCCCCGGGACTTCGGCGACGTCGACATGGAGGCCGTCGTGATGGTGGCGTTGCTCGGCGCGTTCGGCGCCCGCGAGCGGTCCGCCGCCACGATCGAAGCGGCGGCCCACATCGTCGAGCGCGGCTTCCAGGGGCGCTGATGGAGGTCGGCATCTACGTACCGCAGGTGGCGTTCTCCTTCCCGGAGATGCGGCACCGGGCGGAGCGCTGCGAGGAGCTCGGCATCCGGTCGCTGTGGCTGTACGACCACCTCTACGGTCCCGGCCTGCCGAAGCTCCCGTCGCTGGAGGCGTGGACCCTGGCCACGGCCCTGCTCGCCTGCACCCGCACGCTGCGGGTCGGCCACCTCGTGCTGTGCAACCAGTTCCGGCACCCGGCGCTGCTCGCCAAGATGGCCGCCACGCTCGACGTCATCTCCGACGGCCGCCTCGAGCTGGGCATCGGCAGCGGTTCGTACGAGCCGGAGCACGCCGAGGCCGGGCTGCCGTGGGGCACCGCCGCCGAGCGCTCCGAGCGGCTGGCCGAGACCCTGGAGATCCTGACCCGGGCGTTCGCCGGCGACGTCGTCGACTTCGAGGGCGCCCACTACACGGTCCGGGGCCTGCCGACGCTGCCCCGACCGGCGCAGCAGCCCCGCCCGCCGATCATCGTGGGCGGCTCCGGGGAGCGCCGGACGCTGCCGCTCGTCGCCTGCTACGCCGACGTGTGGAACGTCCCGACCTACGCCCTCGGCGAGCTCGAGCACAAGATCGCCGTGCTGCGGGACGAGTGCGAGCGGATCGGCCGCGATCCGGCGTCGATCCGGTTCTCGGTGGAGGCGGTGCTGGCGCTGGCGCCCGACGACGCGTCGCTGCCGGCGGTGCGCGAGGTGGCGGAGCGTCGCTTCGGCGATCCCGGGTTCGGCCTGCGCGACGGCGGCCTGGTCGGCACGGCTCCGGCGGTCGTCGAGCGCCTCCTCGAACTGCGCGACCTCGGCTTCGACCAGGTAGTCCTCTTCACCCACGACCGCGGCGCCGACGCGACGCTGGAGCTGCTGGCGGCCGAGGTCCTCCCCCACCTCTGAGAGGAGTGCGCGGCGCCGTGCTCAGGAGGGGAAGAGCCGCCAGGTGCCGGCGTCCGGGCCGCGGGTCCAGCCGCTCGACGCCCACGTCCCGCCGTCGACCGACAGCGTCACGCCGGTGACGTAGCGGCCGAGGTCGGAGCAGAGGAACACCGCCGGGCCGGCGCAGTCGTCGGGCGCGCCCGGACGGCCGAGCGGGATGTAGGTGCCGATCGCGGCCTCGACCTCCGGCGGGCGGGGCGGCAGCGGGTCGGGCACGGGGCCGGGCGGGACGCCGTGGATGCCCGGCGTGTCGACCAGGTCCGGGGCGAGGGCGTTGACCCGGATGCCGTGCTCGGCGAGCTCCAACGCCATCGTGCGCGTGAAGCTGACGACCCCGGCCTTGCACGCCGCGTACACCGCGTAGTGCGGGGCGGCCCGGAAGGCCTCGATGCTCACGACGCTGAGGATCGCCCCACCCCGCCCCTGCTCGATCATCACCGGGGCGGCGGCCGAGACACCCGCGAGGACGCTCACCAGGTTCATGTCGATGTGCCGCCGCCAGCTGCGCTCGGACTGCCCCAGGAACGGGGCCTGCCGCACGCCGCCCGCGTTGTTCACGAGGACGTCGAGGCGACCGAAGCGCTCGACCGCGGCGTCGACCATCGCTCCGACCTGCGCCGTGTCGAGGACGTCGGTGACCACTGCCAAGCTCCCACGACCGGCGGCCTCCACCTGCCGGGCGGTCACCGCGGCCCGATCCCCATCGATGTCGGCGACCACCACGTCGGCGCCGCAACGGGCGAGCCCGAGGGCGATGCCCTGGCCGATGCCGGCGCCGCCGCCCGTGACGACAGCGACCCGCCCCGTGAGGCCGAGGAGCGCCGACTCCGGCGAACCATCTGACGACTGCGTCATGTTCTCTGAGGTGACGCGGCCCGCATCCTCGCCCTCGACTAACATTTGCGTCAGTCTACGGAGGGGGATCGAACCGTGCGAACCGTAGTTCTGGGCGCCTCGAGCGGGCTCGGGCGCTGCATCGGGATCGGCCTCGCCCAACGGGGCGCCCATGTCGCGCTGCTGGCCCGACGACGAGGGCGGCTCGACGACGCCGCCAAGGAGGCGGGACCCGACACGCTCGTGGTCGAGTGCGACGTGACCGACGCCGCGTCCTGCCAGGCGGCGATCGCCGCGGCAGCCGACGGGCTCGGCGGGATCGACGCGCTCGTCTACGCACCGGGGATCGGTCCCCTGGCCCGCCTCGTCGACACCGACGCCGAGACCTGGCAGCGACTCTTCGCCACCAACGTCACCGGCGCGGCCCTGACGACCGCCGCCGCGCTCCCCCACCTCACCGAGTCGGCGGGTACGGCCGTCTACCTGTCGTCGGTCAGCGCGTCGCTCACACCGCCCTGGCCCGGGCTGGGCGCCTACGCGGTCAGCAAGGCGGCGCTCGACAAGCTGGTCGAGGCCTGGCGGGCGGAGCACCCGGACGTCGGCTTCACCCGACTCGTCGTCGGCGACTGCACCGGCGGCGAGGGCGACGCCATGACGGGCTTCGCCCAGGGGTGGGACGGCGAGCTGGCCTCGGAGCTGGCCCCGATCTGGTTCGAACGCAAGTACCTCGCCGGGTCGCTGATCGACGTCGATCACCTCGTCGCCGTGGTCGACGCCGTGCTGCGCGGCGGCGCCACCCTGTCGATGCCGTCGGTCACCGTCGCACCCCGCGCCAGCGCCACGCCCTGACCCTGCCGGCGAGGGCCTCGCCCTCAGCGCGGCACGGCGGCGTCGGACAGGTGCGACCTGACGTGCTCGGTCGCGTCGGCACTGGCGCCGGCCCAGGCCACCGACCCGTGGTCGAGCACGGCGACGCGGTCGCACAGCCGGAGGGCGTGGCCCACGTGCTGCTCGACGACCAGCAGCGAGGTGCCGCTGCTACGGAGCTGCCGCAGCGACTGGTACAGCTGCTCGACGACGAGCGGCGCCAGGCCCAGCGACAGCTCGTCGGCGACCAGCACCTTGGGCTCCTCCACCAGCACCCGGGCCATCGACAGCATGCGCTGCTCGCCACCGGACAGGGTGCCGGCGGCCTGCCGACGCCGCAGGCCCAGGGCGGGGAACAGCTCGAAGGCGCGGTCCAGGCCACTGCGGACCCCGTGCCGGCCCCGGGCGCGCCGGAACGAGAGCGTGAGGTTCTCCTCCACGCTGAGCGTGGCGAAGATCGAGCGGCCCTCGGCGGCGTGGGCGACCCCGGCCCGGGCGACCTCGTACGGGCGTGAGCCGGTGACGTCGGCGCCGTCGACCACCACGGTGCCCGCGGTCGGTACGACGAGCCCGGACGCCACCCGGGCGACGGTCGTCTTCCCGGCGCCGTTCGGCCCGACGAGCGCCAGGGCCTCGCCGCGCCCGATCGTCAGCGACACCCCGAACAACGCCCGGAACGGCCCGTAGCCGGCGGTGACGTCGCGCAGCTCGAGGACCGGCGACTCGCTCATCGCACGCCACCCCCGTTCTTCGCCGATCCTGCCACCGGGACGGGCGCGGGATCTTCGAGGACCACGTCGCCGAGGTAGGCGTGGCGCATCTTGTCGCCGGCCATCACCTCGGGGGTCGGGCCGTCGGTGAGCATCCGGCCGAAGTCGAGCAGGTAGCACCGGGTGGTGAAGCTGGCGACCAGCTCCACGTCGTGCTCCACCAGCAGGATGGCGAAGCCGTGCTCGGCCTGGACCCGGCGGAGCGTCTCGGCCAGCGCCGCGGTCTCGACCCGGTCGAGGCCCGAGGAGGGCTCGTCGAGCAGGAGCAGCTTCGGCTGGGTCATCAGCGCCCGCCCCACCTCGACGAGGCGTCCCTTGCCCAGGCTGAGGCGCTCGATCGGCTCGTCGGCGAGGTCCGACAGCCCCAGGAGCTCGAGCACCTCGTCGCAGCTCGCCACCTCGTCGGGCCGGGGGCCGCCCTGGCCGACCAGGTCCTTCCACAGGCGCCCCCTGCCCTGCCGTACCCGCTCGGCGATGAGTAGGTGCTCGCGGACGGTCGAGTCCGGGAAGAGCTCGATGCGCTGGAACGTCCGCCCGATGCCCCGGCGGGCCCGTTGGTGCACGGGCAGGCGGGTGATGTCGGTCCCGTCGAGCTCGACGGTGCCGCCGTCGCTGCGGAGCACGCCGAGCAGGCAGTTGAACAGGGTGGTCTTGCCGGCGCCGTTGGGGCCGATGAGGCCGACGCGCTCGCCCTCCTCGACGTCGATGTCGACGCGGTCGAGGGCGAGGATGCCGGAGAACCGCTTGGTGACCTCTCGGGCGTGCAGGATGCTGCTCACGAGACCGTCTCCTCCACGGCGACCGGCGGCGACGGCTCGGCGGGTGGTGGCCCGGCCGTCTCCTTCGCGGCGCGCCGTCGCTCGGCACGCGCCGCGGACCGTTGCTTGCTGGCCTCGATCAGGCCCTCGGGATGGCGGGCGAACTGGAGGGCGCCCAGGCCGAACAGCACGAACCGCCACTTGGGCGAGATCGGGAAGATGCCGGGGATGCGGTCGGGGCTCCGCAGGATCCAGCCGAAGATCGTGCCCTTCAGGATCAGCGTGTCGAAGAGCGAGAACGCGGCCCCGGCGTTGACGGCCCCCTCGACGGTGCGGGCACCGAGCGTCACCACGAGGACCACCCAGAACAGCGCCGCGAAGGGGGCGAAGTTGTTCCCGTAGTTCACGTTCTCCTGGTGCATCGCCAGCATGGCGCCGCCGAGCCCGGCGATGAACCCCGAGATGGCGAACGCCGTGAGGCGGGCCCGGGCGGGCGAGATGCCGATCGACTGCGCCGCCACCTCGCTGCCGCGCAGCGCCCGCAGCGTCCGGCCGATGGTCCCCTCGCGGATCCGGATCACGGCCGCCGCCACGACCACCAGCACGACGAGGGCCAGGACGAGGAACGACTTGTCGTCGCCCATGTCCCACGGGCCGATCACCGGCCGGGGGACCTTCGTGCCCTGGAGCAGCGCCGTGTCGCTGCCGCCCACCCACGAGAACTTGATCATCACCGCGTCGAAGAAGAACGCGAACGCCAGGGTCGCGATCGCCACCCAGATGCCGCTGAGCTGGCGGATCGGCAGCGACAGCACCGCACCGACGACCGCCGCGATCACGGCACCGATCAGCGCCGCGGCCAGGACGGAGACGTCGTAGCGGTCGACGAGCTGGAACACCGTGAACGCGCCGATGGCGCCGAAGGTCCCCTGGCAGAGCGAGATCTGGCCGGCGAAGCCGGTGATGACGGTGATCGACAGGTAGACGATCGACAGCACGACGGCCTGGGTCACCAGGAAGATCCACACGTCGTCGCCCCGCGTGAACAGGACGACGCCCACGACCAGCAGGAACGTGGTGCCGGCGATGCGGGTCACCAGCGTCCGCCGGGCGTCCCTCGTCGCCGAGACCAGCGACGGCGGGGGCGGGTCGACGCCGGCCAGGGGGTCGCCCGCCTCGCGGGTGCGCCGGATGCTCGGCACCGCCACGAGCACGACGAAGAGCACGACGAACGGGATCGCCGGCGTCAGGTTGTCCTGCAGCGGCCGCAGCCACGTCACGTCCTCGCTCCAGCGGGGGAGGAACGTGTTGAGCACGGCGATGACGATGCCGAGGCCGAGGCCACCGACGAGCGCCCACGGCAGGCTCACCAGGCGCCCGACCGCCGCGGCCGCCACGGCGACCACGACGAGGTTGAAGAAGTCGCCGGCGGAGAGCGTGTTGAACCGGGGGGCGATGAGCACCCCGGCCATGCCCGCGAACAGCGACGACAGGGCCCACGCGAAGGCCGAGACCCGGTCGGCGGCGATGCCGTCGAGCTCGGTCAGGCGCGGGCTCTCGACGACGGCCCGCATCCGCAGGCCGATCCCGCTGAAGCGGAACAACCCGCCCAGCCCCGCCATCGCGACCACTGCGATCGCCATCGCCACGAGCTCGTTGCGACTGAAGGCGTAGTTGCCGAAGGGGTTGTAGAACACGCTCGCCCCGTCGGGGACGATGCCGACGGGCGTCACCCCGGCGATCGCCTCGAAGTTCGTGACGAGGTCGAACAGGTTCGGCAGCGCCACCGTCAGGCCGATGGTCACCACGAGCTTGGCCACCGCGGAGGCCGTCCGCAGGTGCCGGAAGATGAGCCGCTCCAGGACGAGCCCGACGAGCGGGGCGAGGACGAGCACCGACACAACGAGCGAGGGCACGATGGCCCAGCCCCACTCGGTGTGCGTCTTGAAGTACATGACCGCCGAGACGTACGCCTGGGCCCCGAAGGCCAGGTTGAAGACGCCGGAGGTCTTGTAGGTCAGGACGAAGCCGAGCGCGATCAGCGCGTAGACCGTCCCGGGCGGCGTCCCCTGCAGGATGGCCGTGAAGAGGTCCGATGCGACCGATGCGGCAAGTGCCATGCTCGTCCCCGCCCTCGATCAGCCGAAGTTGGTGGGCTCGGGCTCGGACCAGTCGAGGTCGCTGTTGTCCCAGCAGGCGAACGGCTTCGACTCGTCGCCGACGGGGTGGAACTCCCCGTCCTCGACCTGCACGTAGGAGTAGCACTCCTGCACATATCCGTGCGCCGCCGGGTCGTCCTCGGTGGGTGCGTCGTGCTGGCGCGACCAGTCGATCGGGTTGACGAGGCCGGTGGCCGAGTAGTCCGTGATCGCGTTGGTGGCCTCGATGACGCCGGCCCGGTCGAAGCCCTCGCCGGCGGCGAGCAGCCCCTGGTAGGCGAGGTCGGCGTTGATCCAACCCACCATCGCCACCTCCGTGGGCTCGCTCCCGGTCTCCTCCATCCAGCTCTGGAAGTCGGCCAGACCGGTGTCGCCCGCGTCGGCCTCGAACGGCCGGAAGCCGACCTGGACCATGTCGCCCTCGAACAGGTCGCCCGCCTCGGCGACGAAGTTCTGGTCGTACGTGTTGGGGTGCAGCATCGGCACGTCGCCCATCCCCTGGCGCTCCATCTCCTGGGCGAGGGTCTTCATGCCGTTGAGGTCGAAGCACGCCGTGACGAAGTCGACGTCGGCCTGCTTCATGAGGCTGACCTCGGGGGCGATGCCGTTGGGGAGCCCGAAGGCGAGGTCGTCGTTGAAGAAGCCGACCTCCTGGCCCGTCTCGTCGCCGTACAGCTCCACGGAGTCGACCACCGCGCCCGCGCAGTCCTTCGAGGCCTGGCTGACGCCGTAGCCCATCGAGGCGACCTTCGTCGCGTCGAGGAGCGTGCCGACGTACGGGACGGAGCGCGAGGAGCACTTCCCGCAGATCACACCGTTGTTGGCGAAGATGCCCTGCTGCCCGTTCAGCTCGGCGGAGTGGATGCCCCACACGTAGAGCGGGATGCCGGCCTCGGCGACGTCGTGCCACCCGTTGGCCAGCTGGGTGGCGCTGAACGCCGCGAACGTGTCGTCCGCCGACACGATCTCCAGGGCCTTCTCCTGGTTCTTGGAGAGCTCGTCGTCCAGCTCGGTCGTGAGGACCATGTCGCGGCCGTGGACCCCGCCCTCGTCGTTGCGGAAGGCGAAGTAGGCGTTGATCCCGTCGACGAAGCAGTCGAGGATGCACGCCCCGGTCGGGTTGTTCGTCCTCGTGCCGAACACCGAGAAGCGGATCTCGTCGGCGGTCACGCCGGGCACGGCGCCGCTCGGGGAGCTGTCGTCGCCCGAGTCGGCCTGCTGCCCGTCGTCGCCGCCGCTGTCGCCGCTGTCGCTGTCGTCGTCGGAGTTCCCGCAGGCCGCGGCAGCCAGCGACAGCATGACCAGGGCGGCCAGCAGTCGACTCCACACGGCACCCGAGTGGTTCGTGGACATGAACGCTCCCTTCGGTTCGGAGCGCCGCCCGCAGCGCCCCGATCGATCGGCACGGATGTTGCTCACGACGCCGCCACGTCGAGCACGAGGGCGGTCGACATGCCGCCGCCGGCGCACATCGCGGCGACGCCGATGCCTCCGCCTCGTCGCTGCAGCTCGTGGGCGAGGGTGATCACCATCCGTGCTCCGGTCATGGCGACCGGGTGCCCGAGGCTGCAGCCGCTGCCCAGCACGTTGACGATCTCCTCGTCGATCCCGAGGACCCGGGTCGTCGCGACGCACATCGACGCGAAGGCCTCGTTGATCTCCCAGAGCGACACGTCGTCGACCGCCAGGCCGGCACGGTCGAGCGCCTTCGGGATCGCGATCGTCGGCGCCAGCCCGGTCCGCTCGGGAGGCACCCCGACCGACGCCCAGGCCCGCACCTCGGCCAGCACCGGGAGGCCCAGCGACTCGGCGAGCACCCGGTCGGCGACGACCATGGCGGCGGCGCCGTCGTTCGTTCCGCAGGCGTTGCCGGCGGTGATGCTGAAGCCCTCGATCTCGGGGTGCAGCGGCTTCAGCGACGCCAGCTTGTCCATGCTCGTGTCACGCCGCGGGTGCTCGTCGACCGCGAACGTCGACGTGGTGCCATCGCGGCCCACCACCTCGAGCGGGAAGGTCTCCGCCGCGAAGCTGCCGGCGTCGATGCCGGCCACCGCCCGCTGGTGCGACCGCAGCGCCCAGGCGTCCATCTCCTCGCGGGTGACGTTCGCCTCCACAGCGGCGTTCCAGCCGACGGTGATCGACATGTCCATGTTCGGGGCCGTCGGCCGGTCGCGGTGGGTGGGCGACATCCAGTCGCCCCAGTCGTCGCTGCCGGGGGTGCGGCGGACCGAGCGGGGCGACGTGGACGAGGACTGCACTCCCCCGGCGACCACGACCCGGTCCATCCCCGCCCGGATCGTGGCGGCAGCGGTGGTGACCGCGGCGAGCCCTGCCGCGCAGTGCCGGTTGTGGGCGAGGCCGGGCACGTGCTCCAGACCGGCCTCGATCGCGGCGTAGCGGGCGACGTCGCCACCGCCGTAGAGCGACTCGCCCAGCACCACGTCGTCGATGAGCTCCGGGTCGACCCCGGACCGACGCACCGCCTCGGCCACGGCCCGGGTGCCCAGCTCGAACGCGTCGACGTCGACGAGCGAACCCTTGAACGCCGTCCCGATGGCAGTTCGCGCCGTGGAGACGATCACCGCTTCACCCATCGTGTTCCCCCCTTGTTGTCTGTAGAGATGCGCTACGTGGTCACTTCGGCGGGAAGCGCAGGGCGCCGTCCAGCCGGATGTTCTCCCCGTTCAGGTAGGGGTTTCGTGCGATCGACTCGACCAGGAGGGCGAACTCCTCGGGCCGCCCCATGCGCTTCGGGAAGACGATGCTGCTGACGAGGTGGTCCTTGAGCTGATCCGGCACGCCGAGCATGACCGGCGTGCCCATCGTCCCGGGGGCGATCGCGCACACGCGGATCCCCAGCGCGGCGAGGTCGCGGGCCAGGGGCAGCGTCATGCCGAGGATCGCGGCCTTGGCCGCCGCGTAGGCGAGCTGGCCGGTCTGGCCCTCGAGGCCGGCGATCGACGCCGTGTTGACCACGACCCCCCGCTGGCCGTGCTCGTCGGGCTCGTTGCCGGCCATCGCCGCGGCGGCGAGGCGCGTCACGTTGAACGTGCCGAACGCGTTCATCGCCATGGTGCCGGTGAAGGCGTCCTTGTCGTGGGGCGCGCCGTCGCGCCCGACGGTCCGCCCTCCCCCGACGCCCCCGCCGGCGACGTTCACCACCAGCGAGAACGAGCCGACGGAGCGGGCGGCGTCGATCGCCGCGGCGACGTCGTCGTCCTCGTTCACGTCGCCGCCGACCGCCACCACCGTGTCACCGAGCTCCTTGGCGAGGGCGGTCCCCCGGTCGACGTCGCGGTCGAAGATGGCCACGCCGACTCCGACCTCGACGAGCCGGCGGACGGTCGCCCCGCCCAGCCCTCCCGCTCCGCCGGTCACCAGCGCCGATCGTCCGTGTAGGTCCACGTCGTTCCTTTCGTTGTGCAGGACTTCAGAGCTTCAGGGCTCAGGGCTTCAGGCCGTGGTGGCCGGGACTCGCATGATCCGGGCGAGGTTGCCGCCCATGATCTTCGCCACGTCCTCGTCGGGGAGCCCGGGAGGCAGGTGGTCGAGGTAGCTGACCGGCTCGGCGAGGCCCTCGGGGTGGGGGTAGTCGGAGCCGAACAGGATGTGGTCGACGCCCATCACCTCGACGAGGCGCTGGATGTCGTCCTCGTGGAACGGGTTGACCCAGACGTTGCGCTTGAACGCCTCGACCGGATCCTCGTCGAACTGCTGGGGCATCTTGCGGTGGACGTCGGAGAGGTGCTCCAGGAAGGGCACCACCCAATCGCCGCCGTTCTCGACGAGCGCGACGCGCAGGTCGGGGAAGCGGGTGAGCACGCCGTGGCAGGTGAAGGCCGCCATCGTGTCCTCGATCGGCCGCTTGCCCATCGTCAGCGTCCGGAAGGCGTCCGGCTTGAACGGCAGCATCTCCTGGGGACCGGTCCAGTCGGTCTGGTAGCGCGTGTAGCCGCTGTCGGACGCGTGCATCGTCACCAGGACGTCGGCGTCGACCACGGCCTGCCAGAACGGGTCGAACTCGGGGAGCCCGAAGGACCGCGAGCCGCTGTGGCCCGGTGCCGGCGCGGGCCGGATGAGCACGGCCCGGGCGCCGCGCTCGACCACCCACCGGAGCTCCTCGATCGCCTTGTCGACGATCGGCAGCGTGATCACCGGGGTGGCGAAGATGCGGCCCTCGTAGTCGAACGTCCACTGCTCGTGGAGCCACTGGTTGAGCGAGTGGATCACGGCGTGGACCAGCTCGGGGTCGTCGCGCAGCCGCTCCTCGAGGAGGCTGGCGAGCGTGGGGAACATCAGCGCCCGGTCGACGCCGAGCTCGTCCATGAGCGCCAGGCGCGGGGCGGGCTCCCGGAAACCGGGGAGGGCGCGGATCGGGTCGCCCACGATCTCGCGGTACGACCTGCCCTCCGGGTTGCCGAGCCGGAAGTACTCCTCCTGGGCGCCGGGCCGCGCCACCACCTCGAAGGTGGGGTTGGGGATGTACTCGCTGATCTGGCCCCGGACCACGATCTTCGTGCGCCCCCGCACCTCGACGTAGTCGATGGCGCCCCGATACCGGTCCGGGAGGTGGCGGGTGAACGCCTCCCGGGTCTCGTACAGGTGGTTGTCGGAGTCGAAGACCGGGAACTCGCACCCTCGCGTCATGCCGGCGACAGTAGAACTCATCTAACAACTGCGTCAACATATGGCGGGCCGTGCCTGCTGTGGCTCGTTCGAGCGTCCAGCTAGGGTGCGCATCACCTAACGTCAGTGTCACACTTGCGACCGTGAGCCAGAGGGGGAGCCATGACCGCCGTCATGCAGGGAGTTCGCATCCTCGAAGTGGCCGAGCACACGTTCGTGCCGGCGGCATCGGCGTTGCTGGCGGACTGGGGCGCCGAGGTGGTGAAGATCGAGCACGTCGAGCGGGGCGACGCGATGCGGGGCCTGGCATCGAGCGGGACCGTCGACCTGGGGACGTCCGTGCACGTGCTGCTGGAGCACTCGAACCGGGGCAAGCAGAGCCTCGGGCTGGACCTCACCTCGCAGGAGGGCCTCGACGTCCTCTACCAGCTCGCCGCCACCTGCGACGTGTTCCTCACCAACAAGCTCCCCAGCGTCCGGACGAAGCTCGAGATCGACGTCGAGGACATCCGGGCCCACAACCCGGACATCGTCTACGTCCGGGGCCACGGCCAGGGCGAGCGGGGCCCCGAGGCCGACCGCGGCTCCTACGACTCGCTCGCCTACTGGTGCCGGGCCGGCGTCGCCATGGGCGTGAAGCAGGCCGACGCCGAGTACATCCCGGCGCCGCCCGCTCCGGCGTTCGGCGACTCGATCGGCGCGATGACGATCGCCGGCGGGATCATGGGCGCGCTGTTCCACCGGGAGCGCACCGGCGAGGCCACCACCGTCGACGTGTCGCTCCTCGGCGTCGGCATGTGGTCGATGGGGGCGGCGCTCGCGCTGTCGCTCCAGCACGGCGTCGGCTGGGCCCCGCCGCCGCTCGA
Organism: Acidimicrobiales bacterium; assembly: GCA_035316325.1. Lineage (NCBI taxonomy): Bacteria > Bacillati > Actinomycetota > Acidimicrobiia > Acidimicrobiales > Acidimicrobiales bacterium. The sequence continues at coordinate 29,372 of DATHJB010000133.1, read as the reverse complement.
CGTCCCGCGGGGCAACCCCCTCGTCGCCAACTACGAGACCAAGGACGGGAAGTTCGTGGCGCTCTGCTGCCTCCAGGCCGGGAAGTACTGGCCGGAGGCCTGCAAGGTCATCGGGCGGCCGGAGCTCGCCACCGACGAGCGCTTCGCCGACGCCGCCGCGATCAACGCCAACGTCGCGGTCGCCACCGAGCTGTTCGGCGTCGCCTTCGCCGAGCACACGGCCGACGAGTGGCGGCAACGCCTCGCCGGCTTCTCCGGCCAGTGGACGATGGTGCAGGACACGCTGGAGGCGTCCGCCGACGCCCAGACTGTCGCCAACGGCTACGTGCAGGACTGCGAGACGGCCGACGGGGTGCCGTTCCAGCTGGCGGCGGCACCCGTCCAGTACGACGGCGAGGCGGCCACGCCCCGCCGAGCGCCCGAGTTCAACGAGCACGGCGACGCGATCCTCGAAAGCATCGGCTTCGACATGGACACGATCCTGGACCTCAAGGTCCGCGGCATCGTCGCCTGACACCACCACCACCAGGGAGCGACACATGACACTGTTCGACGCGTTCAACTACCAGGGCAAGCGCGCCCTCGTCGTCGGCGGCGCCACCGGCATGGGTGCCGCCACCGCCGAGCTGGTCCAGGACGCCGGCGCCGAGGTCGTCGTCATGGACTACGCCGAGGTCACCCTCCCCGGCGTCAAGGCCATCCCGGTGAACCTCGCCGAGAAGGCCTCCATCGACGCCGCGGTCGACGACCTCGGCGGCCCGGTCCACGCCGTGTTCTCCTGCGCCGGCGTCGCCGACGGCACCCCCGGCATCGAACGCATCAACTTCATCGGCCACCGCCACCTCCTCGACCGCCTCCTTGCCGCCGACCTGCTCCCCCGCGGCGCCGCCATCGGCCTCATCTCCTCCGCCGCCGGCTACGGGTGGCAGGCCAACCTCGACGTGCTCAAGGAGTACCTGGCGATCAGGGACTTCGACGCCGCGACCCAGTGGGCCCAGGAGAACGGCAAGGCCGACTACATGTGGAGCAAGCTCGCCATCAACGCCTTCGTGGCGGGCGAGGCCTTCGAGCTGCTCAAGCGGGGCATCCGCATCAACGCCATCCTCCCCGGCCCCACCGACACGCCGCTCGCCCGGGCGAACGCCGACCTGTGGCTGGGGTTCGGCGCCGACTACCGGAGCGAGTCCGGCATCGAGGCCTCCACCCCGCTGGAGCAGGCCTACCCGCTGGTGTTCCTGTGCAGCGACGCGGCGGCCGGCGTCACCGGCATCACCATGGTCACCGACGCGGGCTACTTCAGCGCGGGGATCTCCGGGTCGTTCCCCGCCGCGACCGGGGCCGTCGAGTTCCTGTCCAGCAAGTTCTGACCCCGCCGGTGCGACCGCTCCCCCAGCTGACACCGGTCAACGAGTGGTTCTGGACCTCGGGTGCCGACGGGAGCCTGCGGATCCAGGGCTGCACGGACTGCAAGGCGCTCGTCCACCCGCCGGTCCCCATCTGCCCGGTGTGCCGCAGCCGGTCGTGGGCGCCGACGGTGGTGTCGGGCTACGGGACCGTCGTCGCCTTCACCGTCAACCGCCACCGGTGGCTCCCGGGGTTCGACCTCGACCCGCCGTACGCCATCGCCAACGTGGCGCTCGCCGAGGACCCGACCGTCCACCTCACGACCAACGTCGTGGGGTGCGACCCGGACGAGGTCCACGTCGGCCAGGAGGTCGCGGTCCGCTTCGAGCAGCACGAGGACGTCTGGGTCCCGCTGTTCGAGCCGACGGGCGGCACCGACGCCGTCGACCGGGTCGGCGAGCCGGCGCGCCCGGCCCCCCGGCCGCCCGTGCGCGACGACCGGTTCGAGCACCGGGCCGTGCTCTCCGGCGTGGGGCGCTCGGCGATCGGGCGGCGGCTGATGGTCGACCCGCTGTCGCTCAGCGTCGACGCCTGCCTGGCGGCGGTCGCCGACGCCGGCCTCACCCTCGACGACATCGACGGGCTCTCCACCTACCCCGGCGGCATCGGCATGGGCATGAGCGAGGGCGGCGTCACCGCCGTCGAGGAGGCGCTGCGGCTGCGGCCCACGTGGATCAACGGCGGCGGCGACCTCCCCGGCCCGGGTGGCTCGGTGATCGCCGCCATGCTGGCGGTGGCCGGCGGCCTGTGCCGGCACGTGCTGTGCTTCCGCACGGTGTGGGAGTCGACGTACGCCGCGCTCGGCCTCCGCGCGGGGAGCGCGGGTCGGCTGACGGGGGCGATGCAGGAGTGGCGGGCGCCGTTCGGGGCCATGTCGGCGGCCAACTGGATCGGCATGAACGCCAACCAGTACCTCCACCGCTACGGCGCGCCTCGGGAGATGCTCGGGTGGATCGCCCTCAACGGCCGGGCCAACGCGGCGCGCAACCCGGCGGCGATCTACCGCGACCCGATGACCATGGACGACTACCTGTCGGCCCGCCCGATCACCAGCCCCTTCGGGCTCTACGACTGCGACGTGCCCTGCGACGCCTCGATCGCGGTGATCGTGTCCGACGCCTCGGTGGCGGGCGACCTGCCCAAGCCGGCCGTCCGGGTCGAGGCCGTCGGGACCCAGATCACCGAGCGGATCTCGTGGGACCAGGGCACCATCACCCACGAGCCGCAGGTCCTCGGCCAGTCGGCGCACCTGTGGACGCGAACGAGCCTGCGACCGGCCGACGTCGACATGGCGCTCGTCTACGACGGCTTCACCTTCAACGCCATCTCCTGGATCGAGGCGCTGGGGTTCTGCGGGATCGGCGAGGCGAAGGACTGGCTCGACGGCGGGCGGCGCATCGCGCTCGACGGCGAGCTGCCGGTGAACCCCCACGGCGGCCAGCTGTCGGAGGGTCGCACGCACGGCTTCGGCTTCCTCTACGAGGCGATGGCGCAGCTCCGCCACGACGCCGGCGACCGCCAGGTGGCCGACGCGAGGACGGCCGTCGTCACGTCCGGCGGCGGCACGCCCTCCGGGGTGCTCCTCCTCCGCCGGGACGGCGCCTGAGGCAGCTTCGCTAGCCGCCGATCTTGCGGAAGTCCCAGCTCACGATCTTCTCCGGGACCATCCGCAGCCAGGCGTGACGGCCGTCGGACGCGAACCGGCCGCCGACGTACTTGTCGCCGAAGAGGCGCTCGGGCTCGGCCACGGCCGGGTCGGGCTCGTCGGTGCGGGGCACCTCGCCCACGACCTCGGCGTCGCCGATGAGCTCGACCCCGTGCAGCTCCATGAACTCCCCGCCGCCGTCGACGAGCACGCTGACGCGCGGGCTGCGGACCACGTTCACCCACCGCTGGCTCTTCACCAGCGAGTTGAGCCACAGGGCGGTGCCGTCCCACACGAACCACAGCGCCGAGACGTGAGGACCGCCCTCGGCGCCCACCGTGCCGACGCGACAGGTGCGCTCCGCCCGGAGGTAGGCGTCGACCTCGTCGGTGGTCATCGCGATCGCCCGACCGCGCCGCTGCTCCCTCATCGATGCCCCTCGCTCACCTGGGTTGCTGACAGATGCGTCACGTCTTGCCCGCCGCCATCGGAGCGATGACGGTGGTCGCGTACTCCTCGAGCACCTCGAGGGCGTGGTCGAGGCTGTCGCCGGGGATGCCGGTGCTCGTCCAGGTCACGCCGAGGTCGGCCAGGGCGCCCAGCGTGTCGAGGTGCCGTTGGGGGTCGAACGCCGCGTCGCCGGGCGACGCGCAGCCCAGCGCCGACATCGAGACGTCGATCTCCCTGCGGTCCCGACCGGCCTCGTCGACGCAGTGCCAGAGGTGGTCGAGCATCGGCAGGAGGTCGTCGATCGTCTCCAGCACCGGGGTCTTCGCCGTCTGCGCCAGCAGCGCCGGCGCCGGGAACGGGCTCCAGCAGTCGCCCGACGTCGCCACCCGGCGGCGGGACAGCGCGCTGTTGCCGCCGATCCAGATGGGGATCCGGCCCGGCTTCGGGTTGGCGGTCTGGCCCTTGGCCGTGAAGTGGAGCCCCTCGTAGGCGAAGTCGTCGGTGGACCACACGCCCTTGATGACCTCCAGCGCCTCGTCGAAGAGCTGGTTCCGCTCCTCGAAGTCGACGCCGAGGGCCCGGTACTCGGCCCGCTGGTACCCCGTGGCCACGGCCAGCACGAACCGGCCGTCGGACAGCACGTCGAGCGTCGACGCGGCCTTGGCGACCACGAACGGGTTGCGGTACGGGAGCACCAGGATGTTGGGGATCAGGCGGAGCCGCTCGGTCACGGCGGCCACCACGCCGAACGCCACGAACGGGTCGACCGCGTCGTGGCCGCCGTTGGTCAGCCAGCGCTGGGACGGCGCCGGGTGGTCGGTGAAGCCCATCCCGTCGAACCCCAGCTCCTCGGCCCGCGTGGCGAAGCGGACCAGGGCCGGCTTGGTGACCAGCTCGGGGCTGTAGGGGTGGGCGACGAGGGGGTAGGTGACGAAGTGCTGCATCACGCTCATCGGGGGAGCCCCAGGACCTTCTCGGCGATGATGTTGCGTTGGATCTCGGACGAGCCGGCGGAGATCGTGCCGCCGTACGAGGTGAAGTAGCGCTCGATCCAGGTCGGGTCGCTCGCCGGGGTCACCCCGATGTCGACCGTGTGGTCGGCGCTCATCTCGGCGGACCGCAGGGTGATGCGGCGTTGGGCCTCGCTGCAGAAGGCCTTCATGAGGGCCTGCTCGGGGGCGGAGCCGCCGCGGACCAGCTTGGCGAAGCCCCGGTAACCGAGGCAGCGGGCGGCGGTGGCGTCGATGATCGACTCGACGAGGCCGTCGGCCACCACGGCCCGCTCGGGTGCCTCCATGCGGGCGAGCGCGGCGGGGGCCTGCGCGAGCAGGGACGCGACGTCCTGCTCCATGTGCATCACGAAGTTCAGCCAGACCATGCCGCGCTCGTGGGCCAGTGAACCGTTCGCCATGGCCCAGCCGTCGTTCATCTTGCCGACGAGGTTCTCCCTGGGGACGACGACGTCGCTGAAGAACACCTCGTTGAGGTCCGGATGCTCCGGCTTCACGATCTCGGCCAGGGGCCGGACGGTGATCCCGGGCGTGTTCATGTCGACGAGGATCACGCTGATGCCCTTGTGCTTGGGCGCGTCGGGGTCGGTGCGGCAGAACAGGAAGCAGAAGTCGGCGTAGTTGGCGCCGGAGGTCCAGACCTTCTGCCCGTTGATCACGAACTGGTCGCCGTCGAGCACTGCCCGGGTGCTCAGCGACGCCAGGTCGCTGCCGGCGCCCGGCTCGCTCATACCCAGGCACGCGGCCTTCTCACCGTGGAGGACGGCCAGGGCGTAGTCCTTGATCTGGGCGTCGGTGCCGTAGTCGAGGATCGACGGGGCGACGATGCCGAGCCCCTGCGGGTTGGTGGTGCGCGGCACCCCCGCCCTCGACAGCGCCTCCAGGTACACCAGCACCTCGACCGGCCCGGCATTGCGGCCGCCACGTTCGGGCGGCCAGCCGGGCACGAGCCAGCCGGCGTCGAACAACCGCCGGGTCCAGCGGCTGGCCCACTCGGGGACATGGGCGGACGACACCGCGGGGTCGGCGGCCATCTCCTCCGCGGTCGGCCGGTTGTCGGCCAGCCAGGCCAGGAACTCCTGCCGGAAGGCCTCGACGTCGTCACCGAAGGTCAGCTTCATGCCACCAGCCCCAGCATCTGGGCGAGCCGCGAGCGGTGGTGCACGGCGTTGCCGTACAGCGCGTCCCCGGCGATCGCCCGTTTCAACAGGAAGTGCAGGTCGTGCTCCCAGGTCATGCCGATCCCGCCGTGGAGCTGCAGGCCGTCCTGCACCACCAGGCGCTGGCACTCCCCCGCCGCGGCCTTCGCCATCGACGCCGCCTCGGCCCGGCGGGGGTCGTCCTCGGCGATCGTGAGCGCCGCGAAGTAGCACAGCGACTGCGCCCGCTCCACGGCCAGGTACATGTCGGCCATCCGGTGCTTCAAGGCCTGGAACGAGCCGATCGGCCGCCCGTACTGCTCGCGCACCTTCGCGTACTCCACCGTCTGCTCGAAGATCACCCGGCAGGCGCCCACGGTGGCGGCGGCCAGGGCGACGGTCGCCTCCTGCCCGGCCCGCTCCAGCGCCTCCGCGACCCCGGTCGTGCCGGGGGCGGCCAGGACACGGTCGGGCGGGACCACGACACCGTCGAGCACCACGTCGGCGAGCGGCGACGTCGGATCGACCACCGTGCGGGGAGTGATCGCCAGGGCCGGGCGGGGCACCACGAACACGCCCAGGCCCTCCGCACCCCGGGCCACCACCAGCACCTCGTCGGCCTCGGCACCGTCGAGCACCGCGCTCTTCGTGCCCTGCAGCACCCAACCCTCAGCCGACTCCTCCGCGGTCGCCGTGACCGCGGACAGCTCCCACGAACCCCTCTCAGCCAGAGCCACGGTGCCGGTCACCTCTCCGGCCGCCACCCGATCCAGCAGGCCGTTGGCGGCGTCGAGCTCCCGCACCACCGGCGCGAACTGCGTCACCGTGGCCAGGAACGGGCTCGGCACCACGGCCCGGCCGAGCTCCTCGGCCACCAGCGCCACCTCGACGAACCCCAGGCCCAGGCCACCGTGGTCCTCCGCGATCGCCAGCGCCGGCCAGTACAGCTCGACCATCCGGGCCCACACCGGCGCCGCGTCGCCCTTGCCCTCGTAGACCGCCCGCACCACGGCCGGCGGGCACACGCCCGCCAACACGGCACGCACGTTGTCCCGGAGCTCGGACTCCTCCTCCGACAACTCGAGATCCATCCACAGCTCCTGATCGACGGGGCCCAGCGAAAACTAACAGTTCAGTCAACTTTGCTCCAACCGGCGACGGCGGCGAGGGCGTAGTCGGCGAGAACGAGCGCCCGCATCCGCGCTCGTTGCGGCGCCGACGAACCGAAACGGTCGCCCCGCGCCGCATCTTCGGCCCGGCCAGCACACGTTGCGGCGCCGACGAACCGAAACGGTCGCTCGACACCGCAACGACGGCGACTGCGACTGCGACCGGCCCGACGCGTCATGTTGCGAGTCAGGACGACGCCGGTCGGGCCATGACGACGGCGAGGGCGTAGTCGGCGACGTGGTCGATCTCGGCGGGGCTGGGTTGCACGTGCCCCCACAGGTAGTCGGAGAGCTTCCCGACCACCCCGTGGGCGGCGAGCGACGCGTCGAGGTCCGGATCGGCGCTGCCCAGCTCGGCGAAGGGCTCACGCAGGAGCGTGGCCAGCGGGCCCTTGGTGGACGGACGGCCCGCCGCGTGGCCGTCGCCCAGGCCATCGCCCAGGCTGTCGCCGTTCCACAGCACGGCCAGCGTGGTCGAGGCGATGTCCTCGTCGGCCGCCTGCGCCAGGACGCCCTCCACCCAGCGCCGCACCTTGCCCTCCGGCGTCGCCTCCTTGGCCATCTGGTGGGCGAGGTAGCTCCGCAGCCGCTCGGCGCCGTCCTCGAGGATGGCGGCGACCAGCGCGTCCTTCGACGGGAAGTACCGGTAGAAGGCGTCGTTCGACAGCCCGGCGGCCGCCACGATGTCGGCCACGCGGGGACGCGACGTGGTGCCGCAGCGCCGCATCACGTCGAGCGCGGCGTCGAGCAGGCGCCGGACCTCCCCCTCGTACTCGGCGCCCCGCTTGGCCAGCGTCCGCTGGGCGATGCGCGCCGCCACGTCGTCGGCCCCGCCTCCCGTCGCCGCATCCCGCATTGCATTCTCCACAGCCAGAATCATATTCTGAGATCCACGAAGAGGGGGAACCACGATGTGGGATTTCGAGACCGACCCTGAGTTCCAGGCCAAGCTGGACTGGGCCGATGCGTTCGTGCGGGAGGAGGTGGAGCCGCTCGACCTCGTGTGGCCGGGGCTGGAGTTCACGCCGCTCGACGACGCGCGCCGGCGGGCGATCGACCCGCTCAAGCAGGAGGTGCGGCGCCAGAAGCTGTGGGCCACGCACCTCGGCCCCGAGCTGGGCGGGGAGGGCTACGGCCAGCTCAAGCTGTCGCTGCTGAACGAGATCCTGGGCCGCTCGTCGTGGGCCCCGATCGTCTTCGGGTGCCAGGCGCCCGACACCGGCAACGCCGAGATCATCGCCCACTACGGCACGGAGGAGCAGAAGGAGCGGTACCTCCGCCCGCTGCTCGAGGGCGAGATCTTCTCCTGCTACTCGATGACCGAGCCCCACGCCGGGGCCGACCCGACGATGTTCACGACACGAGCCGTCAAGGACGGCGACGAGTGGGTCATCGACGGCTGGAAGTTCTTCTCGTCCAACGCCCGGACGGCGGCGTTCCTCATCGTCATGGTCGTGACGAACCCCGACGTCAGCCCGTACAAGGGCATGTCCATGTTCCTGGTGCCGAGCGACACCCCCGGCATCGACATCGTGCGCAACGTGGGCCTGGCCGGCGAGCCGGCGGACGAGGGGTCGCACGCCCTCATCCACTACGACGGCGTCCGGGTGCCCGCCAACGCGCTGCTCGGCGGCGAGGGCCAGGCGTTCGCCATCGCCCAGACCCGCCTCGGCGGCGGCCGGATCCACCACGCGATGCGGACGATCGGCATGGCCGGCAGGGCGCTCGACATGATGTGCGAGCGGGCGCTCAGCCGCGAGACGCAGGGCAGCCTCCTCGCCGACAAGCAGTTCGTGCAGGGCTACATCGCCGACTCGTACGCCCAGCTCACCCAGTTCCGGCTGTTCGTGCTCTACACCGCCTGGTCGATCGACAAGCACAACGACTACCGCAAGGTGCGCAAGGACATCGCCACGGCGAAGGTGGTCATGCCCGACGTGCTGCACGACATCGCCTGGCGGGCCATGCAGGTGCACGGCGCGCTCGGCGTGAGCAACGAGATGCCGTTCCTCAGGATGGTGATGGGTGCCGGGATCATGGGCCTGGCCGACGGCCCGACCGAGGTCCACAAGGTCACCGTGGCCCGGCAGGTACTCCGCGACCACAAGGCCACCGACGACCTGTGGCCCACGCAGCACATCCCGAAGCTCCGGGAGGCCGCCCGGGCCAAGTACGCCGAGTTCCTCGAGCACGAGGTGGGCAACCTGTGATCGACATCACCCGGCTCGACATCTGGATGGACAGCCAGGGCCTGCCCGGCAAGGGCGAGCCGATCGAGCACCGCTTCGTCTCGGGCGGCACCCAGAACGAGATCTACGAGATCCGCCGCGGCGACCTGCACTGCGCCATGCGGATCCCGCCGACCACGGCGCCCGAGAGCCGGGACCAGGGCATCATCCGCGAGTGGCGGATCATCGAGGCGCTGGACGGCACCGACGTGCCCCACACCGCGGCGGTGGCGGTGTGCGAGGACGTTTCGGTGCTCGGCCGGACCTTCTACCTCATGGGGTTCGTGGAGGGCTGGTCGCCGATGGACCTCGACCACGAGGGCTGGCCGGCCCCCTTCGACACCGACCTCGTCGCCCGGGAAGGGCTCGCCTACCAGCTGGCCGAGGGCATCGCCCTGCTGTCGCGGGTCGACTGGAAGGCGAAGGGCCTCGACGACCTGGGCCGGCCCGACGGGTTCCACGAGCGCCAGGTCGACCGCTGGACCAGGTTCCTCGACCGGATCAAGGGCCGCGAGCTGCCGGGCCTCGACGTCGCCTCGGCGTGGCTCGGGGCGCATCGGCCGCTGGATTACATCCCCGGTCTGATGCACGGCGACTACCAGTTCGCCAACGTCATGTACCACCACGGCGCCCCGGCGCGGCTGGCCGCCATCGTCGACTGGGAGATGGGCACGGTCGGCGACCCGAAGCTCGACCTCGCCTGGATGGTCCAGGCCTGGCCCGAGGACACCAACGCCCCCGACGCCGCCGAGTCGAGCTACGTCGACCTCCGCGGCATGCCGTCACGGGCGCAGATCCTCGCCCACTACGCCGCGGTGTCGGGCCGGCAGGTCGACGACATGGACTACTACGTGATCCTGGCCCGCTGGAAGCTCGCCATCGTCCTCGAGCAGGGGTTCCAGCGCGCCGGCGACGACGAGAAGCTCCTGGCGTTCGGCCCCGTGGTGCTCGACCTCATGGCGGGCGCCGCCGAGCTGGCCGAGAGCACGGACTACCCGTCGTGAGCGACACCACCCCGGACGTGGTGACGGAGCGGCGGGGCGCGATCCTCGTCCTGCGCATCGACCGACCCGAGGCCCGCAACGCCCTGAACCCGGCGGTGATGGCCGCGCTCGGCGCCGCCGTGAACGAGGCCGACACCGACCCGGAGATCCGCGCCGTGGTCCTCACCGGCACCGGCGACCGCGCCTTCTGCGCCGGCATGGACCTCCGCGCCTTCGCCGACGGCGCGGACATGTCCGCCGGCGATCCCGAGGCGATGGCCGGCTTCTACCGGCTGCTGGCAGGGCAGGTCACGGTGCCGCTCGTCGGGGCCGCCAACGCGTCGGCCGTCGCCGGCGGCTTGGAGCTGCTCCTCGGGTGCGACGTCATCGTCGCGTCGTCGGCGGCGCAGTTCGGGCTGCCCGAGGTGAAGCGCGGGCTGTTCGCCGCGGGCGGCGGCACGTTCCTCGGGACGAGGGTCCCGCTGGGCGTCGCCCTGGAGATGAACCTGCTCGGGCAGCCGATCAGCGCGGAGCGCGCCTACCAGCTGGGGCTGGTCAACGCGGTCGTGGCGCCCGACGAGGTGCTGGCCACCGCAGTGGACCTCGCCGAGCGGATCGCCGCCAACGGCCCGCTGGCGGTGGCGGCGGCGAAGGAGCTCGTCCGACTGGGCGTCGTCGACCCGGCTCGGGCCCGGGAGCGGCTGGCCGAGCTGCAGCCGGTCGTGTTCGGCAGCGAGGACGCCAGGGAAGGGGCGACGGCCTTCGTCGAGAAGCGCCCGCCCGTGTGGACGGGCCGCTGACGTGCGGGCCGCGGTCTGCCCGGCGTACGGCCCGCCGGAGGTGGTGGAGGTCACCGACGTCCCGGCGCCGCCGCTCGGCGACGGCCAGGTGCGGGTGCAGGTGCACGCCGCGGCGGTCAACTTCCCGGACGTGCTGCTGGTGGCCGACCAGTACCAGGTCACCGTGCCGCCGCCGTTCGTGCCGGGCAGCGAGCTCGCCGGCGTGGTCACCGAGGTCGCCGACGGCGTGACCGAGGTGGCGATCGGCGACCGGGTGCTCGGCACGGTGCTCTTCGGCGCCTTCGCCGAGGAGGCAGTCGTGGCGACGGCGGCCGTCCGACACATCCCCCCGGGTGTGGACGACCGCCTCGCCGCCGCGTTCGCGGTCGCCCACCGCACCGCCTACCACGTGCTCCGGTCGGTCGCCCGGGTCCGACCGGGCGACGAGGTGGTCGTGCTCGGCGCCGGAGGTGGTGTCGGCCTGGCCGCCGTGCAGCTCGCCGCCGTCCTGGGCGCCTCGGTCACGGCCGTGGCGTCGTCGGCGGAGAAGCTCGCCGTCGCCGCGGCCAACGGCGCCGGGAACCTCGTCGACCATCGGGCGGGCGACCTGCGGCAGGCCCTGAGGGAAGCGCTGCCCGAGGGCGCCGACGTGGTGGTCGACCCGGTCGGCGGCGACCTCGCCGAACCCGCGCTCCGGGCGCTGCGGTGGGGCGGCCGGTTCGTGACCGTCGGCTACGCGTCCGGCGTCATCCCGAGGATCCCCTTGAACCTGGTGCTGCTGAAGGGCGTGCACGTGATCGGCTTCCAGATCCGCGACTTCGCCCTGCACGCGCCGGCCGACGCCGAGCGCGACGAGCGCGAGCTGATGGAGCTGCTCGCCTCGCAGCGAGTGACCCCGCACATCGGCGCCACCTTCACCCTGGACGAGGCGCCCGCCGCCCTCCGCTACGTCGCCGACGGCCGGGCGATCGGGAAGGTCGTGCTCGACATCGCGGGCTCGAACTAGGGCGTCGCAATAGTCAGGTTCTCAAAATGGGGAAACAACACTTCGGCACGGACTACGCTGCCGCCGATGGCGACGAACGAACCGGCAGCCGATGGCTCGGCGACCGATCGTCCGGTGAGCTGGCGGGAGCTGGCGGTGACGCGGTCGCTCGACCCCGCCCGACTGCGGGCGGAGAAGCGGGTCCAGCGCTTCCTCGATGCCGCGCTCGAGCTGATGCACACAGACTCGGGCAAGGAGTTCACCGTCCAAGAGGTGGTCGACCGCTCCGGCCAGTCGCTCCGTAGCTTCTACCAGTACTTCGCCGGGAAGCACGAGCTGCTGCTGGCGTTGTTCGAGGAGTCCGTCCGCTCCACCGCCGAGCGGCTCCAGGAGCTGATCGCCGCCGAGGACGACCCGATCGAACGGCTCCGCCTCGCCTCGGTCGAGTACTACCGGCTCTGCCGGCCCCTGCCGAAGGACGAACCGTCGAAGGATCGGCCCAGCCCGGCGCTGTCCGAGTTCGCCCAGCAGCTGCTCACGGGGCACCCGAACGAGGCGTCGCAGGCCTACGTGCCGCTCGTCTCCCTGTTCGTGCAGGTGCTCGACGACGCGGCCGTGGCCGGCGCCATCCGTCCCGACCTCGACCACCGCCGGATCGCCGGCGTGGTGCTGCTGGCGATCAGCTTCGACGCCTTCTCGGCCACCATCGGCGGCACGCCGGTGCGCCCCGACGGCGGCGACGCTGCCGACGAGCTGTGGGTCCTCCTACTCCACGGCATCGGTACCGCGTGACCGACGACGACCTCGGCACCTCCGCCCTCCGCCTCGAGCGGGAAGGGCCCATCGCCTGGTGCACCATCGACCGCCCGGCGGCGCGGAACGCGCTGACGCCCGCCATGTACTACGGCCTGAAGCGGGCGGTGGGCCTGGTCAACACCGACCCCGACCTCGCCGCGCTGATCATCACGGGAACGGGCGACGTGTTCGCCCCCGGCGGCGACCTCGGCGGGCGCTCGGAGCCGGGCGAGTCCGTGCCGGACGTCGTCGGGGCGGACGTCCTCCCCTTCCTCACGATCCGCGACAGCCGGGCACCGGTGATCGCCGCCGTCAACGGGATCTGCCAGGCCGGTGGGCTGCTGATCGCCATGATGTCCGACATCGCCGTGGCCAGCGACCGGGCCACCTTCCGGGTGCCCGAGCTGCTGCGCGGCATCCCGGACGCCACCTACGCCGCCGCGCTGCCCGCCCACGTCGGCCTGGCGGTGGCCCGCGACCTGCTGCTCTCGGCGCGCAGGTTCGACGCCGCGGAGGCCCAGCGCCTGGGCGTGATCTCCCGGGTCGTCCCCCATGAGGAGCTGCGCCCCGCCGCGCTCGAGGCGGCGCACCAGGTGCTGCGGACCGCGCCCGCCGCCCGCATGCATGTGAAGCGCATGCTCAACGAGCGCTACGGCGACGTCGACTACCAGACGATGTTCTGGGCGCTCGACGAGTCGGACGAACCCCGCGAGGGCATGCAGGCGTTCATGGAGAAGCGGCCGCCGCGCTGGATCCCCCAGAGCACCGACGAAGTCTGACTTCGGACCGGATCCGCGAGGCCGGTACGCTCGCCCGCGTCGCACAGATCGAACGGGGAGCGCCAGTGGACACCGCGGAGATCGAGCTCACGACACCCGACGGACCGATGCCGATCTACCAGGTCACGCCGGACGGGGCGCCCCGCGGCGCCGTGGTGATCGTCCAGGAGGCCTTCGGCGTCAACGACCACATCAAGGACGTCACCCGCCGTGCGGCCGAGGCGGGCTACCTGGCCGCCGCGCCCACGCTCTTCCACCGGGCCGGCGGGGGCGTGGTGCCCTACGACGACTTCACCAAGGTCCGGGAGCTCTTCAAGGGCCTGACCGACGACGGCATCCTCGCCGACGTCGACGCCACGCTCGAGCACCTCCACCAGGCGGGCTTCGCCGACGAGCAGATCGGCATCGTCGGCTGGTGCTTCGGCGGGCGGGTCGCCTTCCTCGTGGCCGCGCACCGGGAGCTGGGCGCCGCGGTGACGTTCTACGGGGGCGGGATCGTCGCCCCGAACCCCCTGTCCCCCACGGCGCTGATGGACCAGGTCGAAGGGGTGCAGACGCCGTGGCTGGGGCTGTTCGGCGACGAGGACACCGGGATCCCCGTCGACGGGGTCGAGGAGCTCCGGGTGCGGCTGCAGAAGACCCCGGTCGCCACCGACATCGTCCGTTACGCCGACGCCGGGCACGGCTTCCACTGCGACGCCCGACCCGCCTACGACGAGGACGCGGCCCGCGACGCCTGGAGCCGCACCCTCCGCTGGTTCACCCAGCACCTCGGGGCCTGACCACCCCGGAAGGAGCCACCCCATGTCGCCAGCGGGCTACGACCCACGGACCGGGCTGGTGGTGGTCGACGTGCAGAACGACTTCGCCGACCCCGCCGGCAGCCTCTACGTCACCGACGCCGACGCCGCCATCGAGGCGGTCAACGCCGAGGTGCGGGCCGCCCGGGACGCCGGGGCGACGGTCGCCTACACCCAGGACTGGCACCCGCCCGACACCCCGCACTTCGCCAAGGACGGCGGCACCTGGCCCGTGCACTGCGTCGCCGGCACCTGGGGCGCCGCGCTCCACCCGGCCCTGCTCGTCGAGGGTGAGCAGGTCCGCAAGGGCACCGGCGGCGAGGACGGCTACTCGGGCTTCACCGTCGCCGACCCCGTGACGGGTGCGACCACCCCGACCCGCCTCCAGGACGTGCTGCAGGTCGCGGGGGTCGAGCGGGTGGTGATCGTCGGCCTCGCCACCGACTACTGCGTGAAGGCCACCGCCCTCGACGCCGTCGCCCTCGGCCACCCCACCACCGTGGTGGCGGCCGCCGTCCGCCCGGTCGAACTCGAACCCGGCGACGGCGAGCGTGCCCTGGCCGCCCTGCGAGACGCCGGCGTCGAGGTGCGCTGATGGGCGACGTGGCCCGACGGTTCTGGCGGCTGCTGGAGCCGATCCACGGGGTCGTCTACTTCGCTCCCGACGCCCGGGCGCGCTTCGACGCCGTCGGGCTGCGGGGGTTCGGGATGGGCTACTTCGCCTCCCGTTCGGCGGCGCTGGGGCCCGTCGGCCCGGAGGTCGTGACCGCGGCGTTCTACGTGTTCGAGCCGTCGATGGTGGCCCGGGCGCTGCCGGACGCCTGGACCCGGGCCTCGCCGGAGGCCGTGCTCGCCGCCCGGGCGGAGCTGGCCGACGTGACGCTGCGGGGCGCGCTGGGCCCCCTGGCCGACGGCGAGGAGGTCGCGGCGGCGGCCGAGGTGGCGATCGGGATCGCCCGCGAGGTCCCGATCGGCGGCCGCCCGCTGGCCGCCGCGCACCGCGCCCTGCCGATCCCGCCCGACGCTCGGCCCCTGGCCCGGCTGTGGTGGGCGGCGACCGTGCTGCGCGAGCACCGGGGCGACGGCCACGTGGCGGCGCTGCTCACCGCCGACGTCGACCCCTGCGCCGCGCTGGTGCTGGCCGCGGCCGCCGGTGCCTACGGCGAGGCGGGCGCCAAGCTGCTACAGACCAACCGCCGGTGGTCCGACGAAGCCTGGGCGGCGGCGACCGCCCGCCTCGCCGGCCGGGGTTGGCTCGACGACGACGGCACCCTCACCGCCGCCGGGGTCCGCGGGCACCAGCGCATCGAGGACACCACCGACCGCCTGGCCGCCACGGCCTACGCGAGCACTCCGGCCGACGACCTCGACCGCCTAGCCGAGGCCCTCCGCCCGCTCGCCGCCCGCATCGCCGACACGAACGCCCTCCCCTACCCCAACCCGATCGGCGTCGACCCGAGGCCGGGCCCGTAGACCGGAGGCTCTAGTCGGGTAGCTCGTCGAAGTGGCGGCCGGCGACGCCCCACGCACCCGACGGCTCGCCGTCGTCGGGCGTGAGCACCACCATCACGAACCGGACGGTCCGCTTGTGCTCGTTGCGGTAGCTGTGCGGCCGGTCGGCCTGGAACACGGCGGCACCGCCGGCCCGGACGGCGTGTGGCTCCCCGTCCACCTCCAGGGTGAGCGTGCCGTCGAGCACGTGCAGCAGCTCCCGAGTCCCGTCCATGTGGGCCTCGGAGCTCAGCCCGTCGCCGGTGGCGATGCTCCACTGCCACAGCTCCACGTGGTCGCGCTCGTCGCAGCCGGCCAGGAGGTCGCCGGCGCTGCCGGCCTCGCCGCTCCACAGCCGCACGGTCTCGCCCGGCGGCACCACCTGCACCGACGGCGACTCGTGCAGCTCGACCAGCCCGGCCAGCGACACGCCGAGCGTCTCCGACACCTTGCACAGGGTGCCGAGGCTCGGGTTGGTGCGGGCCTGCTCGAGGTGGACGAGCATGCCCTTGCTCACCCCGCTGCGCACCGCGAGCTGGTCGAGGCTCCACCCCTTGGCCGTGCGGAGGCGGCGGGTGTTGCGGGCGACCGCGTTGGCGGTGGCTTCGGCATCCGGCACGCGGTACAGCGTACTGACCGCCTGGTGCAAGGTGTTGACCGGTGTTCTACAGTGATCCGGGCGGTCACTCCAGTGACCCGCTCGGGGAAAAGATGGCTTCGATCCTTGCTCTCACCGCCGCGCTCGCCTACGGCGCCGGGGACTTCCTCGGCGGCGTCGCGTCGCGCCGCGCCCCCACCACCGCGGTGGTGCTGTGGTCGCACGTGGTCGGCCTGGTGCTGCTGCTCGCCGCCGCGCCCGTGGTCGGCGGCGACGCCACGGCCCGGGGCCTCCTGATCGGCGCCGGCGCCGGCATCGTCGGCGCCCTGGGCGTCACGCTCTTCTACCAGGGCCTCGCGATCGGCAGCATGAGCGTGGTCGCCCCCGTCGCCGGCCTGCTGTCCGCCGCCGTGCCGGTGGCCGCAGGCGTCGGCTCGGGCGAGCGGCCCGGAGCGATGGCGCTCGGCGGGATCGCCCTCGCCCTGGTGGCGATCACCCTCGTCTCCCGCGACGGCGCCGCCGCCGACGGCCCCGGCGGCAACCGCGTCCACGCCCTGGCGCTGGCGGCGGGCGCCGGACTCGCCTTCGGCCTGTTCTTCACGGCGCTGAACGCCGCCGGCGACTCCACGGGGATCTGGCCGCTGGTCGGCGCCCGCGGCGCCTCGGTGGCCCTCTTCACCCTGCTCGGCATCGCCAGGGTGACCCAGGCGGCCCCGCCCCGACAGGCAGCGGGTGCGGCCGTCGGCGCCGGCGTGCTCGACGCCGCCGCCAACGTCTTCTACGTGCTGGCCCTGACCCACGGTCTGCTGTCGGTGGTGTCGGTGCTCACCGCGCTCTACCCCGCGGGCACGGTCCTGCTCGCCCGCTACGGCCTCGGCGAGCGGATGAGCAGCGTGCAGCGCACCGGCCTGGCCGTCGCCGGCGTCTCCGCCGTGCTGATCGCGGTCTAGCTACCCGTCTAGCTGCGCAGGGCCGGAGCCGCCCACTCGATGCGGGCCACGTCGGCCCAGAGGCGCTCGAGCTCGTAGTAGTCGCGCACCTCCTGCAGGAACACGTGCACGACGACGTCGCCGTAGTCCATCAGCACCCAGCGCCGCTCGCTGCGGCCCTCGATCCGCAACGGCTTGGTGTTCCCGGCGAGGTCGGCGGCCTCCCCCACCTGGCGCTCGATCTCGTCGACGATCGCTCGCACCTGGCGGTCGTTGGCGGCCGACGCCACCACGAACTCGTCGGCCACGACGAGGACGTCGCCCACCTCCAGGATCACGATGTCGTTGGCACCCTTCTCGTCCGCCGCCCGGGCTGCCGCGATGGCCAGCCGGCGAGCCCCCTCCCGCTCCTGCGTCATATCAGCCAGTGCTCTCCAACCTCCTGATGACCTCGGGGGCATCTGCTCCCAGGACAACTGTGACATCGATCCGATCGGCCTCGTCGGCCGGTTCCACGCTTTCTTCGTCCGACGACGCCTGCTCGACGGCACCGACCCCAAGCGCGTCACGCAGGCTATTGGTGTCCTGTCGCAAGCGTGACTTGCCGTAGATGAAACGGGTGCGTGGCTCGGCGAACGACGAGGCATTACCCGAAAGGGCGATCTCGGCACCGGCTTCCACCAACGGCGCCGCCGCCTGCACGGCCAGACCGGGCACCGAGGTGCCGTTGAGCAGCCGGATCCGCACCCGGGCGCCGACGCTGGGCTCCTGGGGGTACGGGACCGCCTGGGCGACCAGTTCGGGGGCCAGGTCCTCGCTCGGCTCGAACAGCTCGCAGAAGCAGGCCGCAGAGGCCACCGGCAGCGCGACCACCTCGGACGTGCCCGCGGCGAGGCCGCGCACGAAGCGCCCCAGCCCGACGTCGGACTCGCCCGGCACCGCGTCGTCGCCCTGGGCCCGGACCCGGGGCAGCCACTCATCCCAGAACAGCTCCTGGCGGTCGAGGCGGGCCAGCTCGCTCTCGTCGTCGTTGCGGGCGGCGAGGAACGAGCCGACGTCGGCGGCGGCCAGGTCGACCTGCCCCGCGGGCCAGTCGCCCACCGGCGCCGGCAGCACCATGGAGATCGACCCGACCGGATCGACCAGCGACGCCCAGCCGGTGTCGTCGAGCTCCACCGTGTCGCCGATGGAGAGGTTGAGCATCAGCTCGAGCTGGGTCGCCACCGTGTCGGCGCCACCGTCGGTGTAGACGCTGCGCAGGTCGTCGCCCTCCTCGGCGAACGGCGCCTGCGTGGCGACCGGGATCAGCACCACCGAGCCGCCCTCGTCCTGCGAGCGCAGCCCCAGCAGCGCCACGCCGACGAGCTCGTCGGACGCGTCGCGCTGCAGCACGAGCATGGTGGGCGTCGGGGTGACCAGGGCGACGTAGCCGGGCTCGTCGGGCCGGAGCGTGGCGTCGACGTAGGTGCCGGCGGTGCTGCCGCGCACCCGGTCGAGCCCGACGACGACGAGACCGGCGCCGAGCCCCACGAGCAGCACCATGGCGACCACCACCAGGCGCTGGCGCCGCCGGATCTTCCGGGCCCGGGGCCCCCGCCTCGGCCGCTCCCCCAGGGGTTCGGGCTGCGGGGCGACCGGCGGTGCGGGCGCCTCGACCAACCCCGCAGCCGCACCGATCCCACCCGCGGCGACCAACCCCACGAACTCCCCCACCACGCCGTCGCGCACCGGCGACGTCGTGTCCCCGGCAACCGGAGCCGGTGCCGCCGTCGACGAGGACGAGCCGCGGGCGGCCCGACGGCGAGCCGCGGCCCGGGCCCGCTTGCTGGTCCGCCGCGGCGGCGTGAAGGCGTCGTCACCGGCGTCGACCTCGGTCGGCCGGCTGCCGTCGACCCCGTTGCCGCCGTTGCCCGACGGTGCATCCGTCGGGGCCGCCTCGGCCGGGGTCTGCCACGACGTCACGAGGTGACACGCTCCCGGTAGAGGCCCCGGGCCTCGATGCAGTCGATCACGTCGGGTGTGAGCAGGTAGTCGAGTGGGCGGCCGTCGAGCACCCGGGCCCGCAGGTCGGTGCTCGACACCTCCAGCCGCGGCGCCTCCACCCGCTCCCACGACCACCCCGGCGGCGGGTCCACGACCACCGCCCCGGGCCGGTCGACCACCACGATCGTCGCCTGCTCCCGGACGTCCTCGACGCGTTCCCACGACATGATCCCGGCGGAGGCATCAGCACCCAGGATCACGAACAGCTCCGGCGCCGGCTCGGCCTTCGCCAGCTCGGCCAGGGTGTCGGCGGTGTAGGACATGCCCGGCCGGTCGATCTCGATGCGGCTCGCCTCCAGCCCGTCGACGCTGCCGACCGCCGCCTCGACCAGCGCGAAGCGGTCCTCGGCGTCGGTGATCGGACGGGTCCCCAGCTTCTGCCACGGCCGCCCGCTGACCACCAGCAGCACGCGATCGAGCGACAGCTCGTGGCGCACGTTGACCGCGGTCACGAGATGTCCGACATGTGGTGGATCGAAGGTGCCACCGAAGATGCCGAGACGCTCGCTCACGATCACGAGATCGACGCTATTCGGTGTCCGGGATCCAAAGACGGCAGCCTGTCATTTGGCTTTCGCCATACCCCGAACATCACGCAACGCACCCGTTCACTCACGATAAGTCCAGTCGGGTTGCTTACGCGACTGTGACTCGTCGTAGACGACCTTGCCGTCCGCCATATCGACGATCTTCGGCAGCACGAGACCCCGGGCCGGGAGCCCCTCTCCACTCAACGCGGCGGCCACGTCCTCGGGAAATGCCTGGAGGATGCTGGCGATCACCCGCCGCTCCTCGACCGGCAGGTAGCACCGGTTCCCGTCGGTCACGGTCGACAGCCGGTAGGCGACGACATCGAGGTCGTCGACCTCCGCCCGACCCGCCGCCAGGTCGTCGAGGTGGTCGGTGATGGCGCCGGTGCCCAGCTTGCAGGCGGGGCACTGGCCG
The DNA here is from genome assembly GCA_035316325.1 of Acidimicrobiales bacterium. NCBI lineage: Bacteria > Bacillati > Actinomycetota > Acidimicrobiia > Acidimicrobiales > Acidimicrobiales bacterium. The sequence continues at coordinate 9,200 of DATHJB010000133.1, read as the reverse complement.
CACGACTCGACGTAGAGGAAGCGTGAGATCAGCTGCGCCACCTCGACCATCGACGTCGTCTCGTCGAACACCATGAAGCCGGCGGCGCCCAGGCCGGTGCCGATCGCCTCCATGCCCTCGTAGCTGCACGGCACGTCGAGCTGATCGCCGGTGATCACCGGGTTCGACACGCCCGACAGCACCGCTTTCACCGAGTCGCTCCCCGGCGCCAGTCCCCCGCCGACCTGCTCGATCACCTCGTACAGCGGCGTGCCCAGCTCCACCTCGCCGACCCCGGGCCGGGCCACGTCGCCCACCACCGTGGCCACGACGACCCCCGGCGACCGCTCCGTCCCCAGCGACCGGTGCCACTCGGGTCCCCTGGCCAGCACCTGCGTGACCGCGGAGAGGGTCTCGATGTTGTTGACCAGCGTCGGGTTCGACGCCGTGTGCTCGGTGACGACACCTGCCGGCGGTGCGCTCCAGCCCTCGGCCGGGGTGCTGGCGAAGAGGCCGTGCAGGTACGGCGGGAGGTTGCGGGGCAGGGGCGAGTCGCCCTCGATCACCTGGAGCAGCCCGGTCTCCTCGCCGTAGAGGTAGTGGTCGGGCCCCAGCACCACCTGGATCGGCACGTCGCCGACCACGCCGGCGGTACTCAGCTCCTCGATCGCCTGCGCCAGGCGCTCGGTCTCGGGGACGAACCTCTCCTTGATCGCCACGAACGCCCGCTCCGCACCCACCGCGAACGCGGCAATGGCCACACCCTCGATCACCGCGAATGGGTTGGCCCGCATGAGTGCCCGATCCTTGAAGGTCGCGGGCTCTCCTTCGGCCCCGTTGGCCACGACAAATGCCCGATTTGTCTCCCCCACGGAGCGCGCGGTCTGCCGTACGGACTGCCATTTGCGACCCGTCGAAAATCCCGCACCACCTCGTCCCCGCAATCCGGAGAGGATGACCTCCTGGATGGTGCCCCCAGGACCCAATGCGACTGCCCGGCTGTAGCCTTGGCCACCTCCCTGTTCCAGGTACTGGGTGACATCGGTCACCGGTGGATCAGCCAGCAACACCGGCACCTGCATGTATGCATCCTTTCCGCTTCACGCGGATTGAAAACCGCCTGATCGGGGGAATCACTTCCTGGTACTCCTGGTTGACGGATACGAGATGAGTGATTCCGTGGGTCAATACCTGAACGAAATCGGCCTTGTGCCTCTCCTCACCGCAAGTGAGGAGCGCGAGTTGTCGCAGATCATTGAGCGCGGTCGAGCCGCCCAGCTTGAGCTCGACGCGGGTGAGCGCAGCCGTGAGCTTCGCAAGGCCGTCAAGGACGCCGCCGACGCCAAGGACCGTTTCATCCGGGCGAACCTGCGGCTCGTGGTGAGCATCGCTCGCCGTTATCCGCTCCCCCCGTCGATGGAACTTCTGGACCTGATCCAGGAGGGCAACCTCGGTCTCGAGCACGCAGTCGACAAGTTCGACTGGCGCAAGGGCTTCAAGTTCTCGACGTATGCCACCTTCTGGATCCGGCAGGCCATCGGTCGTGCCCTCGACCAGAAGGCCAGCCTCGTGCGACTGCCCGGCGACCGGTCCGCTTCCCTGCGGGCTGCGCTGCGCCAGGTGGCGGGCGACGGCGAGGAGCTCGACGACGAGAACGCCCGGCTCTACCGCCTGACCACCCCCACCTCGCTCGACCGCCCCGTCGGCGACGACGACGGCAGCGAGCTGGTCGACCTGCTGGCAGCCGACGTGCCGACGCCGGAGCAGGTGCTGGTCGATCGGGAAGAGGAGCAGGGCCTGCACGACCTGCTCGGCGTGCTCGATCAGCGGGCCCGCTACGCAGTCGAGCAGCGCTTCGGTCTCACCGATGGTCGCAAGCGCAGCTACCGCGAGGTCGGCGAGGAGCTCGGCGTCACCGCCGAAGCCGCTCGGCGCCTGGTCAAGCGGGCTGTCGAGGCAGTGCGCGAAGAGGCGCTCGCCCGTTCGAGCGCCGCATAGGGCTTTCGCTTACCACCGGTAGGCTCACATCAGATGATCAGTCCCACCGGGGATGCCGGGCTCCCGCCCCCCGGCTCCCCTGAATGGCCGACCGCCCCCATCCCGCCCCGGGGGCGGTTGGCCTCGTTTTGGGCACGTGGCGAAACCCGCTTTGCGGCGCGTCAAGGCGCGGTACAGGCTTGTCGGCCGTGACCGACCCCTGGTCCCCCTCCACCTGGCGACTCCGGCCTGCCGCCCAGCAGCCGCCGTGGCCCGATCCCGAAGCCCTCGAGCGCGTCCTCAAGGACCTCGCCGCGGTGCCGCCCCTCGTCTTCGCCGGCGAGGCCCGGGCGCTCACCAGCCACCTGGCCCAGGTCGCCAACGGCCAGGCGTTCCTGCTCCAGGCCGGCGACTGCGCCGAGTCGTTCGACGCCTTCTCCGCCGATGGCATCCGCGACAAGCTCAAGATCGTCCTGCAGATGGCGGTGGTGCTCACCTATTCGACGGGCGTGCCGGTCATAAAGGTGGGGCGCATCGCCGGGCAGTTCGCGAAGCCCCGGTCAGCCGACTTCGAGACGATCGACGGCCAGCAGCTCCCCTCGTTCCGGGGGCACATGGTCAACGGCAGCGACCCCGACGCGTCGGCCCGCATCCCCGACCCGGACCGGCTGGTTCGCGCCTACCACCAGTCGGCATCCACGTTGAACCTGCTCCGGGCCTTCACCAAGGGTGGCTTCGCCGACCTGGGCCGCGTGCACCAGTGGAACCAGGAGTTCGTGGCCTCGAGCCCGTCGGGGCGGCGCTACGAGCGGCTCGCCGACGACATCGAGCGGGCGATGAGCTTCATGCGGGCCTGCGGGATCGACACGCAGAGCCAGCAGAACCTCCACGAGGTCGACTTCTTCACCAGCCACGAGGCGCTGATCCTCGGCTACGAGGAGGCGCTGACCAGGGAGGACTCGCTCACGGGCGACTGGTACGACTGCTCGGCGCACATGCTCTGGATCGGTGAGCGCACCCGCCAGGTCGACGGCGCCCACGTCGAGTTCCTGCGGGGGGTCGGCAACCCGATCGGGTGCAAGATCGGGCCGTCGGTGACGCCGGACGAGATCCTGGCGCTGTGCGAGCAGCTCAACCCGGGGCGGGTGCCGGGGCGGCTCACGCTGATCTCCCGGATGGGAGCCGCGGCCGTGCAGGAGAAGCTGCCGCCGCTGCTGACCGCCGTGCGCGACGCCGGGCACCCGGTGGTGTGGACCTGCGACCCGATGCACGGCAACACCTTCACGTCGGACACGGGCCGCAAGACCCGCGACTTCGACGACGTCATGACCGAGCTGGCGGGCTTCTTCGCCGCCCACCAGGCCTGCGGGACGTGGCCGGGCGGCGTGCACATCGAGCTGACCGGCGAGGACGTGACCGAGTGCATCGGGGGCGGCGACGCGCTCGGCCACGCCGACCTCGACGACCGCTACGAGACCATGTGCGACCCCCGGCTCAACGGCCGTCAGTCGCTGGATCTCGCTTTCCGTGTTGCGGAGCTGGTCGACAAGCGCACACCGCGATGATCATGTAAGGTGCGCGTCACCACACCCACGTGACCCCGTTCCTCCGGGAGCGGGGTCACGCCCGTTTTGGGCCCAGTTCCGCAGCGCCAGGAGGACGGCGGCGGCGAGGGCGGCGACGGACACCAGGGCGGCGATCTGGGCCAGCTGGGTGGGGCGGTGGCGGAGGTGCAGGGTGGCCGTGCCCTCGCCCTCGATGCGCCAGCCGTTGGCGTAGCCGTCGACCACGCCGTGGCGGGCCGACCAGGTGGGCGGCAGGCCGCTGACCTGCCAGCCGGCGCCGAACGTATCGGCCAGGGTGAGCACGAACGGGCCGCCGCCCGAGGCGCGGACGTCGACCTCGTAGTGCGCGGCGTCGTGGCGGGCCCAGGCCAGGCGGGGCGGGACGCCGTCGGCGTCGGCCGGCAGGACGTCGACCAGCGGTGCCGGGCGCACCCGCTCGAAGACGTCGGCCACGTCGGACTGGGCCAGGGGCCGCCAGCCCCGCAACCGGGCGGCCGTGGCCACCACCCGCCCGGGAGCGTCACGCCGGATCACCAGGTGCGAGACGCCGAGCTGGTCGAGAGCCGGGCCGACCGCGGCGGCGTCGCCCCGGGTGAGCAGGCGGTCGACGGCGCGGAGCCGGTCGTCGAGGGCGTCGGGCAGCCGGAAGGACGAGTCGGTGGCGCGCTGCAGGACCGGGCGGCGGACTCGCGCCGGCAGCCCGTCGGCGGGCGAGGCGACCGGGAGCACCAGGGCCTTCCCGGCGACGGCCGAGCCGTCGACCGCCGCGGCCACCGGCGTCCAGCGGTCGGCGTCCGTTGAGCCCGAGGCGACATCGCCGGTCCACAGCGGCAGCGGCAGGGCCAGGACGCCGAGCGCGATCGCCACGGTCAGGGCGCCGGCCGGCAACGCCCGCCAGCGACGACGACGATGGCGGCCCGGGCGCGGCAGCCGGCGGTCGAGCAGCTCGGCGGCGCCGAGGACGACCAGCGGCACGACGACGGCGACCGCCGTCGAGGTGAACAGGCCGGACGGCCGCACGGCGATCCCCTCCCGGAGCGTGCCCCAGGTGGTCGCCAGGGGCACGAGCCACCACAGCTGCGACAGCAGCCCCAGCGGCACCGCCCACACCCCCAGCCGCACGAGCTGCCCGAGCTCTCGACGGCCGTCGGCGACCGCCACCCCCGCAGCCCAGCCCAGCGTCCACACGGCGAGGGCGACGAGCAGCAGCGGCTCCGTCGCCAGCCACGACACCGGCAGCAGGACCAGCACCACGGCGAGCGGCGTCGTCCGGCGGGCCCAGACCATGGTGGCCAGCGCCCCTGCGGTGGCCACGGCGACCAGCGGCCGCGGGTCGGGCAGGGTCGCCAGCACGTAGGGGTTGACCACCGCGAACACCCCGGCGAACGACGCCGCCGGAGGACGGACGAACGCCCGGGCGAGGGACGTGACGGCAACCGCGGCGTAGACCGCGACCGCCGCCGTCAGCAGCGCCGGCGACAGGCCCAGCCACACGGCACCCGCCTCGACGGCCCGGGTCATCGGGTACGACGACGAGCCGCCGCCGCTGAGCTGGTGGCTCCAGGTGGACCACAGCTCGGCGCGGACGCCGTCGAGGAGCAGCGGCGGCAGGTCGTGCCAGCGGAGGGCCAGCACGCCCACCACGACCATGGGCACGGCGTAGGTGAGCAGCACCCGCGGCCGGGCGACGGACTCCGGCTCGGGCGGCTCCATCGGCTGGTAGCTGGCGGTGGCGAGCGGGCGGAGCGGCCGGGCGCGCCGGGACCGCGGGGCGAGCCGCGGCCCCGCAGGCACCGCGATGCCACTGTCCGTGGTAGCCATGACGCCGACAGTAAACGTTGGCCCCGGAACGTTCGTTGATGCCTGAATGGTGGGGTAGCGGGGAATGTCGAGTGGCCGGGTCGGGTTTCGTCTCGTAGACTCGATTCCCGATCGCGCCAGTCAGCTTTTGAGCCGCACACCGTCGTCCAGGGAGCAGACGCCAACATGCCCCAACCGAACGTCCTCGACGTCGACACCGGTCAGCTCGCCGATGCCGACAAGTTCGAGACCATCATGGCCCGCTACCTCACCGGCGACCTGGAGGAGGACGCGTTCCGCATCTTCCGCCTGAACAACGGCATCTACGGTCAGCGCCAGGGCGGCCACAACCAGATGGTGCGGATCAAGATCCCCTACGGCGGGCTCCTCCCCCACCAGCTCGACCTGATGGCCGACCTCGCCGACGACTACTCCCGGGGCTGGGGCCACATCACCACCCGGCAGAACATCCAGTTCCACTTCGTGGAGCTGGAGCGGGTGCCCGAGCTGATGCGCAAGCTGGCGCACGCCGGGATGACCACCCGTGAGGCCTGCGGCGACACCGTGCGCAACGTGATGGGCTGCCACTTCGCCGGCGTGTGCCCCCACGAGAACCTCGACATCACCCCGTGGGCCGAGGCCACCTACCGGCACTTCGTGCGCAACCCGATCGGCCAGCGCCTCCCCCGCAAGTTCAAGATCAACTTCTCCGGCTGCGCCACCGACTGCGGCCAGGCCATGTTCAACGACGTCGGCGTGGTCGCCACCACCCACACCCACGAGGACGGCTCGGTCGAGGCCGGCTTCCAGGTGTTCGTCGCCGGCGGCCTGGGCGCCAACCCGCACCCGGCGCTGGCCCTCGAGGCCTTCACGCCCCGCGAACAGCTGCTGGCCACCATCGAGGCCGTGCTGCGGGTGTTCAACAACCACGGCAACCGCGACAACAAGCTGCGGGCCCGCATGAAGTGGCTGGTCGACACGATGGGCTGGGACGACGTCCAGGCCCGGATCATCAAGGAGCGGCGCCTGCTGGTGGGCTCCTCGTCGTGGCCGGGCGGCATCCCCGAAGAGGTCGAGAAGGCAGGCGACGCACCGGCCGGCGTCGCCGCGGGTGCCACGCCGACGGTGATCGGCCAGGGCGTGGCGGTGTCGATCACCCGCAAGGATCCCTACGGGCGCTGGGACGACGCCAACGTCGTGCGGGGCTCGGCCAAGGGCACCGTCTCCGCCATCGCCTACGCCCGCCTGGGCGACGTGACCGCGGCTCAGTTCCGGGCGCTCGCGGCCATCCAGCGCGACCTCGCCCTCGAGGTGCGGCTCACCAACCGGCAGAACGTGGCCTTCCGCGGCCTCACCGAGGAGCAGCTGCCGTCGCTGTTCGAGCGGCTGGCCGACATCGGCATGGCCGAACCCGGCGCCGAGCTGGTGCGCGACGTGGTCGCCTGCCCCGGTGCCGACACCTGCAACCTGGCCGTCACCCAGAGCCGCGGGCTCGCCTCCGCCATCGGCGACAAGCTGGAGGAGGAGGGCCTCGGCGAGGTCGGTGGGCTGCGCATCAACATCTCGGGCTGCACCAACAGCTGCGGCCAGCACCACCAGTCCGACATCGGGTTCTACGGCGCCGAGCGCCGGGCGCACGGCAAGAGCGCCCCGGGCTACCAGATGCTGCTGGGCGGCTACGTCGGCCAGACGCAGGTCCACTTCGGCGAGCGGGCCACCCGTCTGCCCGCCAAGGCGGCACCCGACGCCACCATCGCCGTCGTGCGACGGTTCGCCAACGAGCGTGAGGCCGGCGAGACCTTCCGGCAGTGGCTCGACCGGGTGGGCGGCGCCAAGGCCGTGGGCACCGAGCTGAAGTCGTTCGACGAGTTCCCGCTGCCGGACGAGGCACCCGACTACTACGTGGACTACGACGAGACCGGCCCGTTCACCGGCGAGATCGGCGAAGGGGAGTGCGCGGGAGTATGAGCTTCCTCGTCGAACCTCCGGCGCTGCCGGTTCCCCAACTCCACGACGAAGAGCTCGCCGAGCTGAACCGCGAGTTCGAGCACCTCAGCGCCCCGAAGATCATCCAGTGGGCGGTCGACACGTTCGCGCCGCACCTGTCGCTGGCGGCGTCGATGCAGGACGCCGTGCTCATCGACCTGGCGGTGAAGGTCGACCCGGCCATCGAGGTCGTGTTCATCGACACCGGCTACCACTTCCCCGAGACGCTGCAGACCGTCGAGGACGTGCGGCGTCGCTACGGGCTCAACCTCAAGATGATGACGGTGGCCCACCACGACGAAGAGCTGTGGAAGATCGACCCGGAGAACTGCTGCTCGGCCGTGAAGGTCGGGCAGCTCGACCGGGCGCTGGCCGGCAAGGCGGCGTGGATGAGCGGCCTGCGCCGCGAGGAGGCCGTCTCCCGGGGCAGCGCCCCGATCGTGACCCGCGACCTGCGGGGCCTGGTGAAGGTCAACCCGATCGCCAACTGGTCCGACCTCGACGTGCAGGGCTACATCGAGGACCACGACATCACGGTGAACCCGCTGCTGCACCAGGGCTACACGTCGATCGGCTGCCAGCCCTGCACGCAGCTGCCGCTCGACCCCGACGATCCCCGCTCGGGCCGCTGGGCCGGCCGCCAGAAGACGGAGTGCGGGCTGCACTCTTGATCGCACGACGAGTGCAAAAAGATCTAGCCTCCCGACATGAAGTTCGGGATCTTCTACGAGCACCAACTTCCGCGTCCCTGGGCTGAGGACAGCGAGCACAAGCTGCTCCACGAGGCCCTCGAGCAGGTGGAGCTGGCCGACCGGCTGGGCATCGACTACGTGTGGGAGGTCGAGCACCACTTCCTCGAGGAGTACTCCCACTCGTCGGCCCCCGAGGTGTTCCTGGCCGCCGCCAGCCAGCGCACCGAGCGCATCCGGCTGGGCCACGGGATCGTGCAGCTGCCGTTCGGCTTCAACCACACCGCCCGGGTGGCCGAGCGGGCGGCCACACTGGACCTGCTGTCGAACGGGCGGGTGGACCTCGGCACCGGCGAGGCCTCGTCGGCCACCGAGCTGGACGGCTTCCTCGTCGACCGGGCCACCAAGCGGGCCCAGTGGACCGAGGCTCTCGACGCCCTCTCGCGGATGTTCGTGGAGGAGCCGTTCGCCGGCTACCAGGGCGAGTTCCTCGAGATGCCGGTGCGCAACGTGGTGCCCAAGTCGCTGCAGAAGCCGCACCCGCCGCTGTGGGTGGCCTGCAGCCGCCACGAGACCATCCACCTCGCCGCCCAGAAGGGCATCGGGGCGCTGACGTTCAGCTTCGTCGAGGCCGCCGAGGCCAAGGCCTGGGTGGACGACTACTACTCGACCATCGCCTCCGAGGAGTGCGTGCCGGGCGGCTTCGCCGTGAACCCCAACGTCGCCATCGTGCTGCCGATGATGTGCCACGCCGACGAGCAGACGGCCATCGACCGGGGCATCGACGGCGCCCACTTCTTCGGCTACAGCCTGGGCCACTACTACGTCTTCGGCCAGCACCGGCCGGGTCGCACCAACGTGTGGGAGGAGTTCGAGGAGCGACGGGAGCTGTTCGGCTTCAGCCGGCCCATCGCCGCGCAGACCGGCCGGACGCTGGGGGCGCAGCTGTTCGAGCAGGGCCTGGGCTCGCTGCGGGGCGCCATCGGGACACCGGCACAGGTGCGGGAGCTGCTGAAGGCCTACGAGGCCGCCGGCGTCGACCAGGTGATCTTCGTGTCGCAGGCGGGGCGCAACCGCCACGAGCACATCTGCGAGTCGCTGGAGCTGTTCGCCCGCGAGGTGATGCCCGAGTTCGCCGAGCACGAGGACGAGCGGGAGCAGGCGAAGCTGGAGCGGCTCGGCCCGGCGATGGAGGCGGCGCTGG
>DATHJB010000132.1 GCA_035316325.1 Acidimicrobiales bacterium | reverse complement strand
GCGGCTCGCGACCAGCAGAGCTTCGATCCTGGGGAGGAGCGCACCGAGGACGTAGGGCTCGTCCTCGCGCACCTTGCTCGTCACGGGGTGATCGTTCGCGACGTGCAGCACGGCGCCGGCGATGGCGACGATGGGCTGCGGACCACGCGCGGCAGCCAGCTCGGGCGGCAGCGCGGCCAGGGCGCGGTCGAGGTCGCGAGCGAACAGCGACCAGGCCATGTCGTCGGCCGCGCCGAGCAGGCGGTAGACGGTGGAGCGCGAGACGCGCGCTTCGCGGGCGATCTCGGGCACAGAGGTGTGGTCGACGCCGCGACGGCTGAAGCAGCGTCCGGCGGCGTCGAGGATCGCGTCCGCTTCCGCCGGCAGGGAGCCGAGCCGAGCCCCGAGGAGCTGCCGCAACGCTCCCGCCAAGGGGTGGGCCGCCGGCACTGCGGGCGCTAGGTCGGGAAAAACCCCAGGCTGGGACACACCGGAACCCTACCAAGCACCGCGGAAGGGCTCCCCGTCGAGGTGAGATCATTCCGTCTTGACATCTCATCAGGCGGGAGTACGGTGACCTCCGAGCGCTGAGACGGCAGGACATGTTCGTCTCATGTGAGCGCGGCACGTCCGGGGGGACTCCATGACGCACGGACCAGGGGCGCAACATCGGCCGCAGCATCGACGGCGGGCTGTAGGGCTCCTCCTCGTGCTGGCCACGGTGGCGGCGATCGCCGCCTGTGGAGGCGACGACGACAGCTCCGGCGACGGGGGCGGTGCCGGCGGGGACGGCGAGGTGGCCCAGGAGGCGCCGAACTGCCCGGGCGACCCCATCCGGTTCACCACCATCGCCGCACTGAGCGGACCGACCGCGGTCAACGGGGACGACCTCTCGGTCGCGACCGACGTGACGGTCCGAGCCGTCAACGAGGAGTGCGCGCTCGGCCGTCCGATCGAGGTCACCGTCTGCGACGATCGCGGCGACCCCAACGGCTCGACAGAGTGCGGCCGCGCCGCCGCCGACGACGGATCGCTGGCCCTGATCGGGTCGGTCGGCGTCTTCGACACCGGAGCCGAGGCGGCCGGCCTGCCGTCCGTCTACACCGTGGGCGCCGGCACGTTCGACCACACGAGCCCGAACTCGTACCCCTTCACCAGCATCGTGCCGCAGCTCTTCGGGTCGATCACGACGGCCAAGTCCGCCGGTGCCGAGTCGACGATGCTCGTCACGTTCGAGTCACCGGCCACGGTGTTCATCGCCGAGCAGGGCGAGGCGCTGGCCACGGAGCTCGGTCTCGAGTGGGAGGTCCTGTTCTTCCCCCAGGACACCACCGACTTCGCACCCATCGCGGCCCAGATCGTGGCGGCCGACCCCGACTCGCTCGGCTTCGGCGTGCCCCAGGCCGAGCCCTTCATGCAGGCACTGCTGGCCGAGGGCTGGGACATGCAGGAGAAGCCCACCCTGTCGACGTCGGTCCTCATGCCGCCGAGGGTGATGGAGGCGCTGGGCGACGAGGGCGACGGGCTGTACCTGATGTCGAGCGTCGTGCCGCCCACCGAGACCGACAACGCCGGCATCCAGGAGATGAAGGATGCCTACGAGGCGCAGGGCCTCGACTTCGACGACGCCAGCGTCGTCTCGGTCAACGGCTGGATTGCGGCCCAGAGCCTGGTCGACGCCCTCTCGGCGCTGTCGCCGGACGAGATCTCCGAGCTCGACAGCGCGGCGCTGGTCGAGGCGGTGAAGGCCCAGGGGCCGGTCGACCGACCCGAGGTGGTGCCGTTCGACATGAGCACGCCGGCCTTCCCGGACAACCCGGTGCTCAGCACCTTCCGCCTCTTCAGCCACCACGTCATGGCGACCCGCCTGGAAGGCGGCGAGATGGTGCCGGTGTCCGACTTCATCGACGTCGAGACCCCCTTCGAGCTCGAGGGCTGACGGGTGGGCGGCGCCCACATCATCGCCACCGAGGTGCTCAGCCAGTCGACGGTCCGGTTCGCGCTGCTGGGCATGGCGACCGGCTCGCTGGTGGCCTTGGTGGCGCTGGGCGTGGTGCTGGCGTACCGGGCGTCCGGGGTCCTGAACTTCGCGGCCGGTGCGCAGGGCGCCCTCGGGGCGTTCGTCTGCTACGTCCTGCGCGACGACCACGCCGTGGCGCCATGGCTCGCCCTCTTGGCTGGGCTGGCGACGGGCGCGGCATCGGGCATGGTCATGCACGGGATCATGACGGTGCTGCGACGGACGTCGTTGCTCACCCGGCTCATCGCCACGCTGTCGACGATGTCGGCCATCTACGGCCTCATCGTCGTGCTGTGGGACGAGGACAAGGGGCAGCCCGACAGCTACCTGCCCACCCGCAACGTCACGCTGGTCGGCGACCTGCGCATCGGACAGGACAGGCTGATCCTCATCGGGCTCGTCGCGATGTTCGCCATCGCGCTGCGGCTCGTCTACTCGAAGACGCTCTTCGGGCTGGCGACGTCGGCGGTGGCGGAGAACCGCCGCGTGGCGGCGAGCGCCGGCTGGTCGACGAGCACGATCGAGATGGTCAACTTCACCTTGGCCGGCGTGCTGTCGGCCACCGCGGCGATCTTCCTTGCCCCGATCATCACGCTGCACGTCGCGGTCCTGACCAACATGGTGCTCGTGGCGCTGGCCGCGGCGCTGGTCGGGCGGTTCTCGTCGTTCGGCCTCACCGTGGCCGGCGCCTTCGCCATCGGGATCCTGCAGAGCGAGCTGGCGCTGTTCCAGCCCGATCTCGCCGAGCGCTTCGACGTCGGCCCCCAGTCGCTCACCGGACTTCCGCAGGCCGTGCCCATGCTGATCATCGTGGCGGTCACGGTCTTCGGTGGCCGGGCGCGCCTCGCCCGCGGGGAGGCGATCGCCAGGCTCCCGCTCCCCGGCACGGGTCGCGTCCCCGTCCCGGCCGTGGTCGGGGGTCTGGTTGTCGCGGGGACCGCGCTCGTCGCGGTCCCCGGCTGGGCCGACGCCCTCGTCGCCACGTTCGGCATGGGCATCCTGGTGCTCTCCGTCGTGGTCGTCACCGGGTACGCCGGCCAGCTGTCGCTGTGCCAGTTCGCGCTGGGTGGGTTCGGGGCCTGGGTCGCGGCCCGCCTGGTCGCCACCCAGGGTCTCCGCTTCGAGCTCGCGCTCCTCGTGGGCGTCGCGACCACGGTGCTCGCCGGCCTGGTCGTGGCGCTCCCCGCCCTGCGGACCCGCGGCGTCAACCTGGCCGTGGCGACGCTGGCGCTGGCGCTGCTCTTCAACTCGGTCATCTTCACCAACAGCTCGCTGACCGGCGGGCTGAACGGCACGGTCGTCGACGAGCCGTCGGTGTTCGGCATCGGCCTCGACCCGCTCGGCGATCCCCAGCGCTACGGCGCCTTCGTGCTCGTCCTGTTCGTGCTGACCGCGCTGGTGGTGGCGAACGTCCGCCGGGGGCGCAGCGGCCGCCGGCTGCTCGCGGTACGGTCCAACGAGCGGGCCGCGGCCGCGCTCGGCGTGGGCGTGTACGGCGCCAAGCTCTACGCCTTCGGTCTCGGTGCCGGGATCGCCGCGGTCGGCGGCATCGTGCTGGCGTTCCGCCAGACCAACGTGCAGTTCACCACGTTCAACGTCCTCGGCTCGATCAGCCTCGTGCAGTACGCGGTCATCGGCGGCCTGGGGTGGGTCGCCGGCGCCGGGCTCGGGGCCCTCGCCGCCCCCGGCGCGCTGGGGACCAAGGTCCTCAACGACCTCCTCGGCGGCATCGACGACATCCTCGCCTGGAGCGCCATCATCGCCGGCGCCGGCGCCACCCTGCAGCTGGCCTTCGCCCCCGACGGATCGGCGGCGCGGCTCGCCGGAGCGATGCGGGAGCGCTTCCGCGGCGTCGACGACCGGGTGCGGCGCCTCGTCGAACGCCCCCCGACCACCGCCACCTCCGACGGCCCCCACGTCCAGCCACCGGCGACCGTCGAGGTGCGCGGCATCACGGTCCGCTTCGGGGGCGTCACCGCGCTCGACGACGTGCACCTGCGGGTCGACCCCGGCGAGATCGTGGGGCTCATCGGGCCGAACGGAGCCGGCAAGACCACCCTGCTCGACGTGATCACGGGGTTCACGCCGCCCGAGCGCGGCCAGGTCCTGTTGGACGGCGGGCAGGTCGACCGGCGATCGCCCGAGCAGCGGGCGCGGGCCGGGATGATCCGCTCGTGGCAGGCGGTCGAGCTGTTCGAGGAGATGACGATCCGCGACAACCTGCTCGTCGCCGCCGACCGCCAGTCGCCGTGGCGGTACTTCACCGACCTGGTGCGGCCGGGCCGGCAACCCACGACCACGGCGATCGAGGCCGTCCTGGCGGACCTCGGGCTCACCGACGTGATCGACCGTCGACCCTCGGCGCTCTCGCAGGGTGCGACCCGCCTGGTGGGCATCGCCCGCGCCATAGCCGCCGAGCCCACCGTGCTGTTCCTGGACGAGCCGGCCGCCGGGCTCGACCACAGCGAGAGCCGGGAGCTCGCCCGGTCGGTGCGCCGCATCGCCGCAGGACGGGGCCTGGGTGTGCTCGTCGTCGAGCACGACGTCCCGCTCCTCCTCGACCTCTGCGACCGGCTCGTCGTGCTCGACTTCGGCCGGGTCATCGCCGCGGGGACCCCGGACGCCGTCCGGGTCGATCCCGCCGTCGTCGCCGCCTACCTCGGCGAGCCCGTCACCGCGGCGAGCCCCGGGCCCAGCGACGCCCCCGAGCCCGCCGACCCGGCGGCCGTCACATGACCGATCCCTTCGTCCTCGAAGCCCGGGGCCTCGTCGCCGGCTACGGGCGTGACTCGATCGTGGTCCGCGACCTCGACCTGGCGGTCGCCGCCGGCGAGGTCGTCGCCCTCCTCGGCCCCAACGGCGCCGGCAAGACCACGACGCTCCTCACCTTGAGCGGTGACCTCCCGGCGCTGGGCGGGGAGGTGCGGTGGCGGGGCGCTCCGACCCGCGCTCCCCTGTACCGGCGGGCACGCGAGGGCCTGGGCCTGGTCACGGAGCAGCGAGCGGTGCTCATGACCATGACCGTGGCCGACAACCTCCGGGTCAGCCGCTGCGACCCGACACGGGCGCTCGCTCTGTTCCCCGAGCTCGAGGACCACCTGACCCGCCGGGTCGGCCTGCTGTCCGGCGGCCAGCAGCAGATGCTGGCGCTGTCGCGCGCCCTGGCCCGCGACACCACGACCATGCTGCTGGTCGACGAGCTGTCGCTCGGCCTCGGGCCGGTGGTCGTCGACCGCCTGCTCGCGGCGGTGCGCGCCGCGGCCGACACCGGCGTCGGCGTGCTGCTGGTCGAACAGCACGTCCACAAGGCCCTGCAGGTCGCCGACCGCGTGTACGTGATGCGCCGGGGCCACATCGAGCTCGACGGCACGGCCGACGAGCTGCGCCACCGCGTCGAGGAGATCCAGGCCTCCTACCTGGCCGACGAGACCGACGAGACCGACGACGCCAAGGAGCCCGGGACACGGTGACAGCCCAGGTTGCGCAGGAGCGCGAGCCGGCATCCGACGTGGTGCTGGAGGTGGCGCCGAAGGTCCTTCGGCTGCAGCTGCCGATCACTGTCCCCGGCATCCAGCACGTCAACTGCCATGCCTTCGTCGACGCTCGGGGGGTCACGCTGCTCGACCCCGGGCTCCCGACCGACGAATCGTGGGATGCGCTGCAGGCGCGGCTGCGCAGCGTCGAGCTGTCGGTCCGGGACGTGCACACGATCGTCCTGTCGCACGGCCATCCCGACCACTACGGCCTCACGCCGCGGATCGTCGAGTCCGTCGAGCGCGACGTCGCCGTCATCGCCCACGAGACGTTCGCCCTCGGGCCCGATCGGCGCGGACGCGCGACGCCCTGGGGCCGGCAGTGGCAGCCTCCGCCGGAGATGCGACGTGTCGCCCACGTGCGCCCGACCGTCACCCGCCACGTCCGGCACGGCGACGTCATCCGGCTGGCCGGCCGCGACCTCGTGGTGGTCTTCACGCCCGGGCACACGCCCGACCACATCTGCCTCCACGACATGGACACCGGCGCCCTCTACTCCGGCGACCACGTGATGCCGACCACCACCTCGTACGTGATGAGCATCGGCGAGACCGACACCCTCGGGACCTACCTCGACTCGCTCGACCGCACCGCCGCCCTCCGAGAGATCACCACGGTGGTGCCGGCCCACGGCCACCCGTTCGTCGACCTGCTCAGCCGCATCGGCGAGATACGTGGCCATCACGAGACCCGGCTCGTCCGGCTGCTCACACTGGTCGCCGAGCACGGTCCGGCCGGTGTCCCGGAGCTCGCCGGCCACCTCTTCCCCGGCCAGCGGCTGACCGGCCCGATCGAAGCCGAGACCTACGCCCACCTCGAACGCCTGCGCGCGCTCGGCGCCGCCACCCGGCGAGGCAGCGGCAGCACGTTGGTCTACGAATCCACCCGACGAGACCCCCAGGACCAGGAGACCCTCCCATGACCACCACCCAGGCAACGGACCTCGACGATGCCGGCATGGTCTTCATCGACCCGACCGCCTACGCCGACGAGGAGCGCTTCCACCGTGCCTGCTCGCTGCTGCGCCGGGCCGATCCGATCCACCTCGTGGAGCACCCGGACTTCCCCCCGTTCTGGGCGCTGACCAGGCACGCCGACGTCTACGAGGTCGAGCTGCACCCCAAGACCTTCCACAACGCGCCCTTCCCGGTGATCGGACCGAACGAGGTGCTGGCCCAGCAGCAGGCCGGCAGCGCGATGCTGCGCACGCTCATCCACATGGACGACCCCGACCACAAGGCACACCGGGCCCTGACCGTCGACTGGTTCAAGCCCCGCAGCCTGGCCCGGCTCCAGGAGCGGCTCGACGACATGGCGCGCCGCTCGGTCGACCGCATGGCGGAGCTGGATGGATCGTGCGACTTCGCCCGCGACATCGCCATGCAGTACCCCCTGCAGGTGATCCTCGCCATCCTCGGGCTGCCCGAGTCGGACTACCCCCGCATGCTGCAGCTCACCCAGGAGCTGTTCGGCAACCAGGACCCCGAGCTGGCCCGCGGGTCGTCCCCGGAAGAGGTCCTGCAGGTCATGCAGGACTTCTTCCAGTACTTCTCGGCCTTGACCGAGGACCGCCGCGCCAACCCCGCCGACGACCTCGCCTCGACCATCGCCAACGGCAGCATCGACGGCGAGCCGGTGGGTCTCATCGAGACGATCTCCTACTACGTCATCGTCGCGACCGCCGGGCACGACACCACCTCGTCGGCGATGGCGGGCGGGATGCAGGCTCTCGTGGAGAACCCGGCGGAGCTGGCCCGGTTGAAGGACGAACCGGGGCTGATCGACTCGGCCGTCGACGAGATCATCCGCTGGACCACGCCGGTGAAGCACTTCATGCGCACCGCCACCGAGCCCTACGAGGTGTCCGGCCACGAGTTCCAGCCGGGCGACATGCTGCTGCTGTCGTACCCGTCGGCCAACCGCGACGAGGACGTCTTCGACGACCCGTTCCGCTTCGACGTCGGCCGCTCCCCCAACCCCCACCTCGCCTTCGGGTTCGGCGCCCACTACTGCCTCGGCGCCAAGCTCGCCAGGATGGAGATCAAGGCGCTCCTCACCGAGCTGGTGCCCCGACTGGAGACGATCGAGCTGGCGGGTTCGCCGGCGCTGGCCCAGACCACCTTCGTCGGCGGCCTCAAGCACCTGCCGATCACCTACTCGCTGCGCTGAGCCGACCGAAAGGGCACCGCTACGTGAAGAACCATCTGGAGGACAAGGTCGTCGTCGTGACCGGGGCGGGGAGCGGCTTCGGTCGCCTGGTGGCGGAGCAGGCGTGCGGGCTCGGGGCGAAGGTCGTCGGTGCGGACGTCGACACGGAGCAACTGGCGACCGTGTTCGAGGCCCTGGACGGCGGTGGGCACGACGCCGCGCACCTCGCCACCGACGTCACCGACATGGCGCAGATGCAGGCGCTGGCCGCGTTCGCCGTCGACGCCTTCGGGCGCATCGACGTGATGGTGAACAACGCCGGCGTGATGCCGCTGTCGTTCTACGCCGACCACGAGCAGGCATGGAAGGCCTGGCACGCCGCCATCGACGTCAACGTGAAGGGCGTGCTCAACGGCATCGCCGCCGTCTACGACCAGATGATCGCCCAGGGCCGCGGGCACGTCGTGAACATCTCGTCGATCTACTCGAACTTCGCGACCGCGGGCGCCGGCGTCTACACCGCCACGAAGTCCGCCGTGAACGCGCTGTCGGAGTCGCTGCGCGTGGAGTCACAGGGGAAGATCAAGGTGTCGGTGGTCCGACCGACCGGCGTCCCGAAGACGGGCCTGGGTGCGTCGGTGGTCAACCCGGCGGCTGTCGTCGGGATCTTCGGTCAGCACGCCTCGACGGCCATGGACAACATGATGAAGTACATCACCGGCGAGCTACCGCCCGAGCTCACCGACGCCGACTCGCCGCGGCTCTGGTCCCTCGAACCCGAGCACATCGCCGACAACATCGTCCACGTCATGAACCAACCGTGGGGCATATCGATCAGCGACATCACCATCCGAGCCACCGGCGAGGACTACGTCCTCTAAACCGCCACGACCGACAGGTCAACCTGCCCGGCCGGTTTCCCCTTGCATGTTTGTCGCGGAGCGATTACCTCTGCATTGTGAACGAACGGTGGGGTGGTCTTGGGGCGGACTACGGGGCAGCGCTCGAGCGATACGTCGACGCGGGCGAGGAGGTCGACCTCGAGGCCGCGCACGCGTTCAGTCGGGAGGCGTTCGGGGACGAGATGTCGGTCCTCGATGTCGTCGGCCTGCATCGTCGGGTGGTCGAGCAGCTCCTGGTGCGGGCTTCGTCGGCCGAGGTCGGGCTGGTCGCGGCGAGCTTCACGTACCTGTCCGAGGCGCTGTCGACCTTCGAGATGACCCAACGCGGCTTTTGGGAGGCCCAACACCACGCCGAACGGGAGCACGCCATCGCCCTGGCGCTCCAGCACGACCTCCTGCCCCGAGCGGTACCGGAGGTCACGGGCCTCGACCTGTCGGTGCGGTACCTGCCCGGTGAGGTCGGGAGCCACGCCGGAGGCGACTGGTACGACGTCTTCGAGCTCGACGCCAAGCGGGTCGGGCTCTTGGTGGGCGACGTCACCGGTCACGGCGTGGCCGCCGCCGCGGCGATGGGTCGCCTGCGAGTCGCGGTCCTGGCGCACGCCCTCGCCGGTCTCGGCCCGGCCGATGTGATCAGGCGGGTGGACACCCTGCTCGACCAGCTGGCGACCGGCGAGGTCGCCACGATGGTCTACGTCGTGGCCGATCCCGGGAAGGGCCGGCTGGTCGTGGCCAACGCCGGGCACCCGCCACCGATCATCATCGAGCCCAGCGGCGTGGCGCGGCGGGTCGACCTGGCACACGGTCGCCTCCTGGGTCTGCGTCCCCCGCTGCCGCGCCGTGACCAGGCCGTGACGGAGATCCGTTCGGGCGGCCACTTCCTGCTCTACACCGACGGGCTGATCGAACCGCTCGAACGGGCCGGCGAGGACGGCATCGCGCATCTCTGCCGAGTCGTCGAAGGCTTCAGCGGCACCGCGCAGGAGCTCTGCGACCACGTCATCGGTGAGCTCGCACCCGAAGGCACCAGCGACGACATCTGCGTCGTCGCCGCCACCCTGACCGCCCAGCCCCGCCAACGCCGCCTCGGCCGACGACGACCTCGCCGGTTGCAGCTGCGAGCGATCGACCCGAGCTCGTTGAGCCACCCGGAGCCCAAATGAGCCCTGCTCCACAGCGAGGTATGTGGATCGGTGGGGGCTCGGCGGGTAGATCACAGTCGGTGGCAGTCGACGACGGTTTTCGCCACGAGGCGTTCCTCTACGCCAGCGAGGGCGATTTCCTCGCCGGCACGGCCGCATTCATCCGTGATGCTGTGGCGGCGGGCGAGCCGATCCTGGTCGCCGTCGCTGCCGCCAAGATCACCGCGCTGCGCGCCGTCCTCGACGGGGACGCCGCCACGGTGCAGTTCGCCGACGTGACCAGCCTGGGACGCAACCCGGCGCGGACCATCCCGGCATGGCGGACCTTCGTCGACCGGCACCGCGCCGACGGCCAACGCCTGAGAGGCGTGAGCGAGCCGAACCTGGCCGGTCGCAGTCCCGACGAGCTGGTCGAGTGGCGCCATCACGAGGCTCTGCTCAACGAGGCGTTCGCCGACACAGCAGCGTTCTGGCTGCTGTGCCCCTACGACATGGCGGCCGTCGATGCCAGCCTGATCGACCGGGCCCACGACACCCACGCAGTGATCGACCGCGCCGGCCAGAGCCGGCCCAGTCGACGGTTCAGCGGCGCCGATGCCACCGCGCTCTTCCAGGAGCCTCTCCTGGAACCACCTGCGGGTGTCGCCGGCCACGAGTTCGGGGCCGACGAACTGGGCTCCATGCGTCGCATCGCCACGCGACAGGCCCTGGCCGCGGGAATGGCGGAACGTGCCACCGACGTGGCGCTCGTCACCGGCGAGCTGATCACCAACAGCGTGCGCCACGGTGGCGGCCGAGGCGTGCTGCGGCTGTGGCGACAAGCCGCGACGCTGGTGTGCGAGGTGTGCGATCGAGGACACGTGGTCGACCCGCTGATCGGGCGGCGCCGGCCGGTCGACGGCCAGGTCGGCGGGCGCGGTCTGTGGGTCGTCAACCAGATCTGCGATCTGCTCCAGGTGCGGTCCTCGCCGTCCGGCACCACCGTGCGCGCCCACATCTCCTCCGACGACGGCACTCCGTAGCCGACCCATCGTGACCGTCCTCGGGCGGCGTGTCGCTCAGGGCGAGATGCGCCGAACTGTGCTAGGCAGACGCACGATGGGCGGCCAAGAGATCCTGGTGATCTCCTCTCACCGGGAAGCGACCCACGTCGTGATCACACTCGTCGGTGAGCTCGACATGGGTGGGACGGAGCCCCTCGCCGCCGAGGTCCAGAACGCCTTGTCCGAGCCGACGACCGACGCGCTCGAGATCGACATGCGCGGGGTCAGCTTCGCCGACTCGGCCGGCCTTCAAGCCATCCTCGCCGCGCAGGACACCACCCAGCTCGCCGGAGTTGCCTTCCGGCTCGTCGGCGTCTCACCCGTCGTGAGTCGGGTCATCCACCTCGCGGGCGTCGACCACCTGCTCCTGCCGACCGCCGAAGACGCCGGCTCCTCCTGAGCCTCCGGGTTCGCGCATGATCGATGCGCGACGATCGCAGTTGCGGGGAATGAGGTTGTCATGGGTCGAGCCCGAACCAGGCTGTACAGCGGCGGCGTCATCGAGGCTGAAGGCTTCCCGGTGGCGGACGTCTCGGAGCACCTGAAGCGACCCGACACGATCGTGTGGGTCGACCTCCACACCCCCAGCAGGGAGCAGCTCGACGAGCTCGCCGGCGAGCTCGGCCTGCACGAGCTGGCTGTCGAGGATGCCCTCGAGCCCCACCAGCGCCCCAAGCTCGACCACTACGCCACCCACGCGTTCCTGTCCTGTCACGCCGTGCACGTCACCGCCGATGGCCGTGGCCTGGACGTGACCGAGATCGACTCCTTCGTCAACAAGCGGTGGCTCATCACCGTCCGAGACCACGACTCGTTCTTCGACATGGACGCGGTGCTCGCCCGCTGGGACCAGTCCCCCGACCTCGCCGCCGGCGGCGTGAGCTTCCTGCTCTACGGCCTTCTCGACGTCGTGGTCGACGGCTACTTCGACGCCGTGCAGGCATTCGAGGACTTCTACGACGAGATCAGCGAGGGCATCTTCGACGAACACCCTCTCGACCCGACCCAGCAGCGCGGGTGGTTCGAGATGCGGCGCGCCCTGGTCCGCTTCCACCGGCTCGTGGTGCCCCTGCGCGAAGCCCTGAGCGCGCTCATGCGCCGCGAGCACGCCACCGTCTCCGAGGACCTCTACCCCTACTACCAGGACGTCTACGACCACATCCTGCGCGTCGGCGAATCCACCGAGTCGCTGCGCGACCTCGTCTCCACCATCGTCGAGACCAACCTCAGCCTGCGCGACTTCCACCAGAACGAGATCGTGAAGAAGGTCAGCGGCTGGGCCGCGATCATCGCCGTGCCCGCGCTCGTCACCGGCTACTACGGCATGAACGTCCCCTACCCCGGCTCCCAACAGACCTGGGGCACGATCGCGTCGGCCGTCGTGCTCGTCGTCACCTCTGGCGGCCTCTACCTGCTGTTCCGCCGGCGCGGCTGGCTGTAGTCGACCCCTCCCTCGATCCGCCAGGTCGGCTGGGCGGCCGCGGTAGCGGGTAGGCGACGCTGGCCCGAACAGGAGCATCGTCATGAGCTGGTTGATCGTTCTGCTTGCCCTCGTCGTCGCATTCGCGGGAGCCGCCCTGGCGGTCAACCGCCTCCGGTCCGCGTCGCTCCAGCGGCAGTTCGGACCGGAATACCACCAGGCCGTCGAACAGACGGGCGACCGGCGCAACGCCGAAGCCGCATTGCGCGATCGCGTCAAACAGCGCGACGGCCTCGACATCAGAGAACTGACGCCCGAAGCCAGCGCTCGATACGTCGAGCAGTGGTTCGCGGTCCAAATCCGCTTCGTCGACGAACCCCGCCAAACCGTGACCCAAGCCGCCGAGCTCGTCACACGCGTGATGAACGAGCGGGGCTATCCCGCCGAGGGCTCCGACGACCACAGCACCTACGTCTCGGTCGACCACCCGGCCCTCGCCGCCGGCTACCGGATGGCCGAGGCCGTCCGTCTGGGCGCCGAGACCGCGACGATCGACGACCAACGTCAGGCGATCCAGAACTACCGCTCGTTGTTCGACGAGCTGCTGAACAGTCGCGCCGACCCCGCTGACGACGCTGCCGCACCAGGCGTCGAACGTGCCGAGCACGACGTCAGTTGAAGGGAGCACCATGATCATCAAGCACACCGACACCGCGCTGACCGCGCCGGCGCTCGACGACGCCAACCTCGACGTCGAGTCCGAGGAGGACGCTGAGGTCCAGTCCGTCGTCGACGACGACGCTGACGACGTAGACCCGGACGAGGAGACCGAGTCCGAAGTCACGACCGACGGCCGACCCGAAGACAACGGCGAGGACCCCGAAGCGCTCGATCCGCAGGAGGACACGGAGGTCCTCGAGGTCGGGGCGCCAGCCGACGAAGCGCCCGAGGGCAGGCCGTTCCTCAGCGACGACGGCATCCTCGAAGAGCGCTGGAACACGATCCAGATCGGCTTCGTCGACGATCCCCGGTCGGCGGTCGAGAGCGCGGATCATCTGGTCACCGAGGCGATCGACGATCTCGCCAGGATCCTCGCCGGCCACCGCGAGCTGCTCCAGGCCCAGTGGCGCCAGGACGACGACGTCGACACCGAACAGCTGCGGGTCGTCTTCCGGGACTACCGGGCGTTGCTCCTCGGGCTGCTGCACACCTGAGCCGCCGGCCCGCTACGTGCCCCCGCTGAACAGGGATCGGGCGCGGGCGAGCTCGACGTCCGAGACCTCGTGGGCCGCGGGGTGAAGGTTCGAGCTCGATGTCCAGGTCATGGAGCCGACCGGGCGACCTGATGGTCGGCGCCGGGCGAACGCGGGGCGTGGTTGGGGGCGTGGAAGACTGCCCGCGTGGTGGGCGTGACCGAGGCCGATCGTCAGCGGATCGTCGAGGAGCTGCAGCGCCGGGCGGCGCAGGGGCACCTCACGGTGCCGGAGCTGGAGGACCGCATCCATCGGGTCCGCACGGTGATCACGCTGGCCGGGCTGGAGGGGATCCTCCTCGACCTGCCCGGTGAGCCGGCGCCCTCGTCGCAGCGTCCGTGGGCGCTGCCGGACGACGGCCCCGAGCCGGAGCCTGCGGCGTGGCCGGCAGGCGGGTCACCCGGCGGCGACGTCCCGGCGGCAGCCGGCGCGGGGTCCCAGCCCCAGCGGCCGCGGCCCCGATCGCGGATGGCAGTGGGTGTGGCGGTCACGGTCACCGCGCTGGTTGTGCTGGGCGCTGTGGCTGGGCAGCTGGGCCGCGGATCGCCCGAGTCGTCGGCCGACGGGGCCACGACGGTGCCCTCGACCCCATCCACCGCCCCCACCGCGAGTTCCGGGCCCGAGACCACCGCAGCGCCGACGACCGCCGCACCCTCGGCGCCGCCCACGACCGGGCGCTCCGGGGACCCGCTCGTGCTCGAGGTGGGCCGCCAGATCCAGCCGGGCATCTACACGACGGGGCCAGCGGGCACCACCTGCCGGTGGCGGCGCTTCCAGGCCGCCGAGGCCGGGGGCCCGGACCTCGTCGTCGCCGAGGACGTGAGCGCGCGGCCGATCATCGAGGTGCTGCCCACCGATTCCCGCGTCCGCCTCCAGGGCTGTGCTCCGCTCGCCCCCTACGCCCCTCCCGCCACCCCGGCGACCACCGTGGGCGACGGCGACTGGCTGGTAGGCCGCGACGTGGCGCCGGGCCACTTCAGGGTGACGGCACCCGACCCCGACTCGACCCCCATGTGCACCTGGACGCGCGCCCGCGGCCTGGGTTACGGCGCAGCTGACGTGATCGACTATCGCGACCACTACGGCACTGACCTCCGCACCGAGGTCGACCTGGCAGCCGGCGAGCGGTTTTCCACCAGCGGCTGCGGAACCTGGACCCTCCAGTGACCGCTACCGGCCTCGGGCCCACCTCCGACCCGTGATCCCGGCAACGAGACCGAACGCCCTCCGGTGCGTCAACCCGCAGGGGTCTTCGCATCAGCAGACATCATGATCGTCCCGAAGCCGCCACGCTCCCTTGGAACGACGTCGGCTGCGGCCGGGCTCGTACTGTCGGTTGTTGTGAGCGACTGGACGAACGGTGTCGGCGAGGCGGTGCCGCTCGTGGTGCCGCTGGTCGCGGACAACGTGTTGGGGCCGCGGGTGACCTACGGTCCGATGCCGGCGCACCCTGGCGATCCGTCGTTGCCGCTCGACGCGATCGTCTTCCCGCTCGAGAACGACTTGCCGGGCCGCGTGACCTTCGAGGGCCTCGACGCGATCCGGGCGGCGCGCGGCGAGCTCTTGCCCTACCAACGTCGAG
>DATHJB010000131.1 GCA_035316325.1 Acidimicrobiales bacterium | reverse complement strand
CCGCAGCCCATCGTCGCCATCGCCGGCGCCGTGCTGCACGTCGCGAACGATCACCCCGTGACGAGCAAGGTGCGCGAGGACGAGCCCTACGTCCTCGGTGCGCTCCTCCCCAGGATCGAAGCTCTGCTGGTCGCGAGCCGCGTCGCCCTCGCTCCGGTCCTGGCCGACGGGATCGCCGCCGGTGACCTGCGTCCGGGCGATCCCGACGCGCTGGCCGATGCGATCACTCGCCTCGTGCTCGCCGGCTTCCTCATGCCGCCCCCCGACGTCGACCGCTACCTCGACGGCGTCCTGCTGCCGCTCCTCCGACCGTGACCGCCTCGTCGACCGCGACCTCCGACCTGCGCGACCGCCTGCTCGACGCCGCGGAGGCCTGCTTCCGGCGCTACGGCATCGCCAACACCACCATCGACGACGTCGTCCGCGAGGCGAAGGTGCCCCGGGCGACCCTGTACCGGCACGCCGGCAACAAGAACGAGCTGATCGCCTCGGCGCTGACCCGCGAGATCGAGCGGTTCCTCAAGCGCCTCGGGGCCTTCGTCGCCACCAACTGCGACAGCTTCGCGAGCACCATCGTCGACGGCACGATCTTCGCGGCACGCGACATGGCCACCCACGAGCCGTTCCGGACGCTGTTCACCAACGAGCCCCACGCCGTGATCGAGGCCGCGGTCGCCCCGGTCCGTGCCGAGATGTGGAAGCGGCTCACCGGCTTCGTGGCCCCGCTGGTCACCCACGCCCACGAGACGGGCGAGGCGCGACCGGAGCTGACGGTCGAGGACGCCACCGAGTGGCTGCAACGCTGCATCAGGTCGCTGGTCGAGGTGCCCCACGCCGTGCCCCGCACCGACGACGAGCTGCGCAGCTTCCTCGAGCGCATGCTCCTCCCCGCCTTCGTCCCCGACGACCGCCGCTAGGGCGGCCCCGTTTGAACACTGTGCGTGGCTGGGGATGGAGGCGGCATGACCGTTCCCTCCCGCCTCGGCTCGGATCCCCCGGACTACGAGCGACTGGGCATCTCTCCTGAGGAAGTCCAACCCTGGGAGGACGGGCGGCGCACCGACGGTTCGCCGGGCACCTACGAGTGGTGGTACTTCGATGCCCACCTGGACGACGGCGCCAAGCTCGTCGTCGTCTTCCTGACCAAGGACATCACCGACCTCGGCAAGCCGCTGACGCCGACGATCCGCGTCGACCTCACGCTGCCCGACGGCACGGCGCTGGAGAAGCTCGTCGAGCTCGACCCCGCCACGTACTCGGCCTCGGCGGAGCACTGTGACGTGCGCATCGGCGAGAACACCTTCGCCGGCGACCTGCACGAGTACCGGATCCGTGCGACGGCCGAGGACGTCGCTGTCGACGTCACGCTGACCGGGCAGGTGCCCTCGTGGCGGCCCGGTTCCGGGTACTGGCTGTTCGGCGAGGAGGCGGAGGACTACTTCGCCTGGCTGCCGTCGGTGCCCCAGGGCAAGGTCACGGCGACCTACAGCGTCGACGGCGACACGCACACCACGACGGGCGTCGGCTACCACGATCACAACTGGGGCAACGAGTCGATGCTCAAGCTCATGCACCACTGGTACTGGGCGCGCGGCGCCGCCGGCCCCTACTCGGTGCTCACCTCCTACATCACGGCCGAGGAGAAGTACGGGTACGCCGAGCTGCCGGTCTTCATGCTCGCCCTCGACGGGAAGGTCATCGGCGACGACCCGGACAAGGTCCGGTTCGAGGAACTGGGCCCCTACACCGACGAGACGACCGGGAAACCCGTCGCCAACGTCACCCGCTACACCTACACGGACGGCGAGGACAGGTACGTCATCACCTACACCCGCCACCGCGACCTGTCCGTGTCGAAGTTCATCGACGGGCTCAAGGGCCCCAAGAAGCTCGCCGCCCGACTGATCGGGTTCGACGGCGCCTACCTGCGGTTCTCCGGCGAGCTGCGCCTCGAGCACTTTCGCGATGACGAGCTCGTGGACAGCTACAGCGACGACGCCCTGTGGGAGCTCATGTACTTCGGCCACGCCCGCCCGTGAGCGTCGGCCCGCCGGTCAGTTGATCAGCGGGTCGCGGGGCAGGTGGAGGATGCGCTCGCCGATCTGGTTCCGGGTGATCTCCGACGTCCCGCCGGCGATGGTCATGGCCCGGCTGAAGATCAGCACCTGCGCCACCGTGTCGCCCGGCCCCTGGCGCATGACCACGTCGGGCCCGGCCAGCTTCAGGCCCAGGTCGGCCGTGCGCTGCATGTGCTCGGCGCTGACCAGCTTGGTGACGTTGCCCTCGGGCCCCGGCTCACCGCCGGCCACCGCCCGCTCGGCCGAGCGCAGGTTGAGCAGCCGCAGCACGTGGGCCTCGGACAGCAGCCGGCCGATCTCGCCGTCGTAGCCCCGGTCGGCGCCGTAGGTGGCGCGCAGGGCCAGCAGGTCGACGGCCGCGCCACCGACGCCACGTGAGCCGCCGATGCTCACCCGTTCGTTGCCGAGGGTCGACCGGGCCACCACCCAGCCCCCGTCGACCGGCCCCACGACGTCGTCGTCCGGGACGAACACGTCGTCGAAGTACACCTCGTTGAACATGGTCGCCCCGGACGCCTCCCGCAGCGGCCGGACCTCGACCCCCTCGGCGTGCATGTCGATCACGACCGTGGTGATGCCCTGGTGCTTCGGGGCGTCGGGGTCGGTGCGGACGGTCGCCAGCCCGCGGTGGCACAGCTGCGCCGCGGTGGTCCACACCTTCTGGCCCGACACCAGGAACCCGCCCTCGACCCGGGTGGCCTTGGTGCGGATGCCGGCGGCGTCGGAGCCGGCGTCGGGCTCGCTGAACAGCTGGCACCACACCAGGTCACCGTCGAGCGTCGGGCGGACCCAGCGGGCGACCTGATCGGGAGTCGCGTGCTGGATCAGAGTGAAGATCACCCAGCCGGTGATGCCGTACTGCGGTCGCTGCACGCCGGCCCGGGCGAACTCCTCGTCGATGACCAGCTGCTCCAGCGCCTTGGCCTCGCGACCCCACGGCTTGGGCCAGTGGGGTTGGACGTAGCCGGTGTCGATGAGCTCGGCGCGCTGCTCGGCGGCCGGCAGTGCCGCCAGCTCCTCGGCCACCGCCCGGGTGGTCTCCCGCAGGGCCTCGGCCTCCGGCGGCAGGTCGAGGCCCAGCTCCCGCTTGGTGCCCGCCGCTGCCAGCTCGGTGACCCGGACCTCGGCTGCGTCGGGGTCGAACAGCGCCACCAGCGTGGCCGCCCGGCGCAGGAACATGTGGCCGTCGTGCTCCCAGGTGAAGCCGATGCCGCCGTGCACCTGGATGTTCAGCTGGGCGTTGCTCAGGAACGCGGGCAGGGCCTCCAGCGCCGCCACCGCCGCGGCGAAGGCCAGCTGGTCGCCACCTCCGGGCGCGGCGCGGGCCGCGTCCCACACGGCGGCGGTGGCCCGCTCCGACGCCACCAGCATGTTGGCGCAGTGGTGCTTCACCGCCTGGAACATGGCGATGGGGCGACCGAACTGCTGACGCACCTTGGCGTACTCGGTGGCCTGCTCGACGCACTCCTGGGCGCCGCCGGCCGCCTCGGCCGCCACCAACACCTGCGCCAGGGTGCGGGCCTCGGCCCGAGCGCCCACCAGCACCCGGTCGGGGGCCACCGCCACCCCGTCCAGCGTGACCCGGGCGGTGCGCCGGGTCGGGTCCAACCCGGCGGCCGCCGTCACCTGCACCCCCGCAGCCCCGGTGTCGACGAGCACGAGGTCGTCGCCGCAGGCCAGGACCAGCACCTCGGCCAGGCCGGCTCCCAGGACCGCGCCGGCGTCTCCGCTCGCCACGCCGTCGTCGAGGGCCAGCACGCCCCCGAGGCCCACGGCCGCGGTCGTCGACCCGTCGGCCAGGCCGGGCAGCAGCCCGGTGCGGGCGCTGTCGTTGCCCGCCGCGTCGATCACGGCCGAGGCCAGCACGGTGGGCAGGAACGGCCCCGGGGCCAGGGCCCGTCCCAGCTCCTGCAGCACGACGACCAGCTCGGGCAGGCCGAAGCCGCTACCACCGACGTCCTCGGGCAGGTGCAAGCCGAGCCAGCCCAGGTCGGCCAGCTCCGACCAGAAGGCAGGGCGGGCCTCGTCGTCCGCATCCAGCAGGTCCCGGGCCTGGCCGCGGGCGCCGACCTTCTGCAGCAGAGAACGGGCGACGGACTCCAGCTCCTGATGAGCCTCATTGATCGCAATGGCCACCGTCAGGACCCCCCTTCAGACGGTCGCAGGCTCGCACGGGCCTCGGTAAGACGTCAAGACGAATTCGTCTCACTCGACGGGCGGGGATAGCGTGCGCTCGGAAACCCACCGGGGGAAGGGGAGGTCGTCATGGGGATGAACGACGGACGGGTGGCCATCGTCACCGGAGCCGGCCGCGGCATCGGACGGGAGCACGCCCTGCTGCTGGCCGCCGAAGGCGCGCAGGTCGTGGTCAACGACCTCGGCGGCTCGCCGGACGGCAGCGGCGCCGACACCGGTCCCGCCCAGGAGGTCGTCGAGGAGATCGAGGGCCGGGGCGGCGAGGCGGTGGCCAACACCGACGACATCAGCTCGTGGGCCGGCGCCGAGCGTCTGATCGCCCAGGCCCTCGACACCTACGGCCGACTGGACGTGCTGGTGAACAACGCCGGCATCCTCCGCGACCGCATGCTGGCCAACATGACCGAAGCCGAGTGGGACGCGGTCGTCCAGGTCCACCTCAAGGGCACCTTCGCGCCGAGCCACTTCGCCGCCGCCCACTGGCGGGAGCAGGTGAAGGCCGGCGAGGAGGTCGACGGCCGCATCGTCAACACCACGTCGGCTTCGGGCATCTACGGCAACGTCGGCCAGACCAACTACGGGGCGGCCAAGGCCGGCATCGCCGCGTTCACGATCATCGCCGCCAAGGAGCTCGCCCGCTACGGCGCCACCGTCAACGCCGTCGCACCGGGCGCGCTCACCCGCCTGACCGAGTCGATCGGCATGGGCCGGCTCCCCGACGAGGCCAAGGAGACGATGTCGCCACGGCACATCGCACCCGTCGTGTGCTGGCTCGCCAGCCCACTGTCGCGGCATGTCACCGGGCGGGTGTTCGACGTGTCCGGGCGGATGATCTCGGTGGCCGAGGGTTGGCACCGCGGCCCGACGATGGAGGACCCGTCCGACGACCCCATGCTGCTCGGCGCCCTGATCGACGATCTGGTCAAGGACGCCCGACCGAACGCCGACATGCAGGGCTTCGACGAAGCCTGATGTGAGGACCGTCGCACCGCCGGTGGGCCTGCCCGAGCGGGTGGCCGCGGGCCTCGAAGCCCGTGGGGCCTACCCGCGGTGGGCGTTGCTCGTCGCCCTCGCCGGGATGTTCGCCACGACGTTCCCGGTCACGGTGCTCACCCTGGCGATCCCGACGATCGCCGACGACTTCCATGTCGACGAGGCGCAACTGGCCTGGTTGATCACCCTGCCCGTGCTGTGCTCGGCGCTGGCGTTGCCGGTGCTCGGCAAGCTCGGTGACCTCTACGGGCACCGTCGGATCTTCATCGTCGGGTTCGCCGTCGCCGCCACGACCACCGCGCTCACCGCGACGGCGACCGGCCCCGCGACCCTCATCGCCTGGCGGACCCTCACGCAGGTGGCGGGGGCGAGCACGATGCCCAGCTCGATGGCGCTCATCAACTCCGTGCACCACGGCGGCGCCCGGGCCCGAGCCATGGGCTGGTGGTCCACCGTCGCCGCCGGTTCGCCGGTCATCGGGCTGACCATCGGAGCGGCGGTCATCGACGCCGTGGGCTGGCAGGTGCTGTTCCTCATCCAGGCGGCACTGATGGTCGTGCCCGTGGTGGCGTCGTGGCTGGTCCTGCGGGAGACGCCGCGGCGGTCGGCCCGCTTCGACATCGCCGGCGCGGTGCTGCTCGCCGTCGGCATCGGGCCGCTGCTGCTCGCCGTCAACCAGGCACCGGAGTGGGGGCTGACCTCGGCCTCCACCCTGGGGTGCCTTGCGGTCGCCGGCGGGGGACTGGTGGCGTTCGGGTGGGTCGAGCGGCGCGTCGCCGTTCCGCTGGTGCCGCTGAGCTTCTTCAGGTCGCGGGCGACCACGTCGTCGCTGCTGGGGTCGTTCCTCAGCAGCGCCTCGTACATGGGTGCGTTCTTCCTGGCCAGCCTCCTGATGGTCAAGCAGTTCGGCTACTCGCTCACCGGCGCCGTGCCGATCCTCAGCATCCGGCCGGCGCTGTTCGCCCTCTCGTCACCGCTGGGCGGCCGGCTCACCGAGCGGGCCGGCAGTCGCACCGCCGCGCTCGCCGGCCACCTGACGCTGGCGGGTGGGCTCACCGGCCTGGCGATCGGATCGGCGGCATCGTCGCTGCTGGTCGTGGTCACCGTCGGGTTCCTGCTCCAGGGCATCGGCTACGGCCTGCTGCGCCCGGCGATCTCGACCGCTCTCGCCGACGGCGTCGACGACGGCGACCTCGGCGTCGCCGGCGCCGCCGAGCGCCTGAGCGGCCAGCTCGGGGTGGCCTTCGGCATCACTCTCCTCGCCACGCTCTACGCCAGCGACGTCGACCGGTTCCCGCTGGCCTTCGCCCTCGGCGCCGTCTTCGCCCTGGCGGGCGCGCTGGCCTCCCTCGGCCTGCGCGCCGGCGGTTCCGGGTTTAGGACATCAGGACAAATTCATCTCATTTCTGAGGAAGGGCTAGCGTCGCCCTCAGAACCCACCGGGGGAAGCTAGAGGGGGGACCACACGATGCCGATCAACCCGGACGCCGTTGGCGCCAGGAGCGACCCGGTCCGGCGCAGCTGGGCCAGCAAGGACTGCCTGCTGTACGCCCTGGGCGTGGGGGCGGGCATGGACGATCCGTCGAAGGAGCTCGAGC
>DATHJB010000130.1 GCA_035316325.1 Acidimicrobiales bacterium | reverse complement strand
GACAGCAGCGCTTCCCCCGCCGCCACGACCTTGACCGCCCGGACCAGCTCGACCGGCTCGATGTCCTTGAGGAGGAAGCCGCTGGCGCCGGCGCGCAGGGCATCGACGATGTACTCGTCGAGCTCGAAGGTCGTGAGGATCAGCACCCGGACGTCGTCGAGCGCCGGATCCGCCGCGATCTGGCGGGTCGCCTCGATGCCGTCGACCTCCGGCATGCGGATGTCCATGAGCAGCACGTGGGGCCGCTGCGACCGGGCCAGCTCGACCGCTTCGCGCCCGTCGGAGGCCACACCCACCACCTCGACGCCGGGCTCGGCGTCGAACAGCACCCGGAACCCGGCCCGCACGAGGGCCTGGTCCTCCGCGAGAGCGACGCGGATCACAGCGGAAGCCGGGCCCGCACGCGGAAGCCGCCGGAGCGGCCGGCGCCGGCGAACAGCTCGCCGCCGAGGTGGGCGACCCGCTCCCGCATCCCAGCCAGCCCGTGCCCCCCGTT
The DNA here is from genome assembly GCA_035316325.1 of Acidimicrobiales bacterium. Taxonomy (NCBI): domain Bacteria; kingdom Bacillati; phylum Actinomycetota; class Acidimicrobiia; order Acidimicrobiales; species Acidimicrobiales bacterium. The sequence continues at coordinate 23,351 of DATHJB010000130.1, read as the reverse complement.
GCCGTTGCCGCGGCCGTTGCCGGCGACGGCGCCTCGCCCGTCGTCGGTCACCTCGATCTCGACGCCACCGTCGCCATGGCGCACCGCGACCGTGGCCCGGGCGGCGCCGGCGTGGCGGATCACGTTGGTGAGCGACTCCTGCACGATCCGGAAGGCGGCCGCGTCGACGGGCGGCGGCAGCGGCCGCGCCTCCCCCTCGATCACGACGTCGACCGGAAGCCCCGCGGCGCGAGAGCTCTCGACCAGTGAGGGCAGCCGGTCGATCCCCGCGGTGGGCTCGCGGGGCGCGGCCTCGCTGGAGCGGAGCATGCCCAGCGTCGCCCGCAGCTCGGCCAGCGCTTCGCCGCTGGCGCGCTTGATGGCGAGCAGGGCGGCCCGGGCGTCCTCCGGCCGATCGTCGAGCACATGTGCCCCGACGCCGGCCTGCACGGAGAAGCTGGCCAGGCTGTGGGCGACCGAGTCGTGGAGGTCGCGGGCGATCCGCAACCGCTCCTCGGCGACCCGACGACGCGCTTCCTCCTCCCGGGTCTCGGCCAGGTGCCGGGCCCGCTCTTCCATCGCGGCTCGCTCGGCCCGTCGGCCGCGCACCGAGCCGCCCAGCAGCAGCGCACCGACTGCCCAGCTGGCGAACAGGGCGGCGACGACCCCTGCCGAGTCGGCGAGCTTCTGGCCGACGGGCTGGTCGCGCCAGAGGAAGCCGGTGACGAGGATCACCGCCGTCGACACCGCGGCGGGGACCCACGCCTTCGCGGGCCCCCGGGCCACCGACACCGCGAAGACGGCGCCGATCCAGGTGAGGTAGACGGGGCCGCCCGTGTACTCCAGCAGGTTGTAGGTCGCCAGGGCCGCCGTGGTGACGGCGAGCACCACCAGGGGGGCCCGCCGGTGGAGCGCCAGCACGCCCCCGGCGACGGCGACGAGCACCCCCGCAAGCACGTCGAACGAACGGAGGCCGGGCTCGGGGTCGCTGCCGATGACGGCCATGACGACCACGAGCGCGACCGCGATCACGGTCGCCAGCACGACGTCGACCCTCCGCACGCGAGGCGCATCCATGACCGTGACGATACGAGGCCCGGTCGCCGAGCACATCGGCCCCGGCGCGTACGCGCCACGACGTAGGCACGGCCACACGAAGCCGCCTCCCGGGCGACGACACGGCGGCGCCGCACACCGACCATGGGCACCGTGACTCTCACCCTCACCGCATCCCCCAGATCCTCCCTGGCGCTGAAGCTGCTGTGGTTCGCCGGCCGCCGGCGCCACGCCCGCCTGTCGACCCCGGCCCTCGGCTCCATCACCCGGGGGGTGGCGTGATGCTGCGCAGGCTCGTGACCTGGAGCTACGACCGCCGACGGCGCGTCGTGGCGCTGTGGGTGGCGGCGCTGGTGACCGCCACGGTCCTCTCGGGCGTGGCCGGCGGCGACAACGAGGTCGATTTCACGGTCCCCGGCAGCGACTCGGCCGAGGCGGTCGAGCTGCTGCAGGACCGCTTCCCCGCGTTCGCCGGGGGCACGGTCGACGTGGTGTACACGTCCGACAGCGGGGTCACCGGCCCCGACGTGACCCAGCGGGTCGACCGCCTGGCGGCGGAGCTCGGTGAGGTGCCGAACGTCGTGGCAGCCGAGCCCGGTCCTGTCGCACCCGACGGCTCGACCGGCCTCCTGCAGGTCCGCTTCGACGTGGCGGCCGAGCAGCTGCCCACCGCGTCCGTCGAACGGGTGATGGATCTCGCCGGCGAGGCGGAGGGCGACGGCCTGCGGGTCGAGCTCGGCGGCTACCCGATCCAGCAGGTCGAGCAGCAGGAGGCCGGCTCCGAGTCGGTCGGGCTGCTGGCCGCCCTCGTCATCCTGCTGGTGGCGTTCGGCTCGGTCCTGGCCGCCGGCCTGCCCCTCGTGATCGCCGGCTTCGGCCTCGGGGTCGCGCTGGGCGGTGTGTGGCTGATGACGAACGTGCTCGACGTACCCGACTTCGGCGTCCAGATCGCCACGATGATCGGGATCGGCGTCGGCATCGACTACGCCCTGTTCATCGTGACCCGCTACCGGTCGGCGCTGGCCGAGGGGCGTGAGCCCCGGGACGCGGTGCTGCTCGCCGGCGGCACGGCGGGCCGGGCCGTCGTGTTCGCGGGCTCGACCGTGGTGGTGTCGATCTTCGGCCTGGTGCTGATGGGCCGGGACTACCTGTGGGGCGTCGCCCTGGCGACCTCCCTGGCGGTGACGGTGGTGGTGCTCGCCTCGGTCACCCTGCTGCCCGCCCTGCTCGGCTTCGCCGGTCGCACCATCGATCGGTTCCGCCTGCCGTGGTTCCGCCACGACGTCGACGGCCGGCGCACGCTGTCGTGGCGGTGGAGCCGCGTGATGCAGCGGCGCCCGCTCGTGGCCGGTCTCGCCGCCCTCGTCGTGCTGCTGGCCCTCGCCGCCCCGGTGACCGACATGCGCTTCGGCATGCCCGACGCCGGGAACGGCCCTACCGAGCTGACCAGCCGCCAGGCCTACGACCTCATCGGCGAGGGCTTCGGGCCCGGCGCCAACGGCCCCTTCCTCGTGGCCGTCGACCTGGCCCGTGCGGGCGACGACGCCGCTGCCTCCGACGCCGTCGACCGGGTGGCGGCCGATCTCGCCGCCACCGACGGCGTGGCGACGGTCGTCCCGCCCGTGGTGAACGACCGCGGCGACGCCGCGGTCATCTCGGTCGTGCCCACCACGGGGCCGCAGGACGAGGCCACCGAGGATCTCGTGCACACGCTGCGCGACGACGTCATCCCGGCCGCGGTGGCCGGCACGGGCGTCGAGGCGTCGGTGGGCGGCACGACCGCGGGCTTCATCGACGACAGCGAGCAGACGGCCAGCCGGCTGCCCCTGTTCATCGGGGGCGTGGTCCTGCTGTCGTTCGTCCTGCTCATGTCGGTGTTCCGCTCGCTGGCGGTGGCCGTCAAGGCGGCGATCATGAACATCCTGTCCATCGCCGCCGCCTACGGCGTCATGGCGCTCGCCGGCAACGGCGGCTGGTTCGGCGGGCTCGTCGGGATCGACAACCCGACGCCGGTTCCCGGTTGGCTGCCGATGACGATGTTCGCGGTCCTGTTCGGCCTGTCGATGGACTACGAGGTGTTCCTCCTGTCCCGGGTGCGCGAGGAGTACGTCCGCACCGGCGACAACCGGCAGGCCGTCGCCGACGGGCTGGCCAACACGGCCCGGGTCATCACCGCCGCCGCCGCGATCATGGTCACGGTGTTCGGCGCCTTCGTGATGGAGGACGCCGTGTTCCTCAAGCTGGCCGGCATCGGCCTGGCGACGGCGGTGTTCGTCGACGCCACCGTGGTCCGGATGGTCCTGGTGCCGGCCACGATGGAGCTGCTCGGCGACCGCAACTGGTGGCTGCCCCGCTGGCTCGACCGGCTGCTGCCCCGCATCGACGTCGAGGGCGAGGCCGTGGGCGCCGTCCCCGCGCCGGCGACCGCCGGGCCCGAGTCGGGGCCCGACACCGAGCCCTCCCGGGTACCCGTCGGCTGACCGCCTCGGCGGAGCCTGTCGACGACGGCTGAACGTCGACAGGCTCCGCTGACCCACCTACGGGGACTCCTCGCCTGTCGCAGCGAGCCAGATGTCGCTGACGTCGCCGGCCACGGGTTGCCCGGTCGGTGTCGGCTCGGCGAAGGCATCGCCTGCCTCTCCTTCGGCCGGGCCCCACAGCACGTAGAGGTCGCCGGTGCCGTGGAGGTCGTCCTCGCGGTCGTCGGTCAGGACGATCTGCGTGTCGTCGCCCACCGTCGTCGCCGCCAGCAGGGGGTCGCCGTCGAGCCGCCGCCAGCTGTCGCCGTCGTAGGCCACCAGGCCGTCGATGGTCTCGCGGCGATCGGGCATCGGGCCGACGTCGCCGCGCCGGAGGTTGGCGACGAGGTCGTCGCCGTCAGGGGACCAGCGCACGTGCCGCAGGGCAAGGACGGTGTCGGGGCCGGGCAGCTCGACGTCGGTGACCGCGCCGGTCACGGTGTCGACCACTACGAGGGAGACCAGCGGATCGCCCACCTCGCCGGCCATGCTGCGCTCCTGCTCGGGCACGGCGAGCGCCACGGCGACGGTCGACCCGTCCGGCGACGGCACCGCGGCCGTGACCCGGTCGCCGGCGTGGCCGAGCCCGGTACGCCGGAGCACCCGCCCGTCGCGGCGGAGCCACACCAACCCGTGGGCGCCGGGGCCGCCCGTCGGGTTGGGCTGGCGCTCGATCGCCAGGAGCACGTCGTCTTCGCCCAGGTGGCCGACGATCCGGTCGAGTCGCGGCGTCGCGACCGGGTCGCTCAGCTCGCCGGTGGCGAGATCGTGGTAGCGGAGCACGGTGCCGTCGGCCTGGTCGATCATCGCGGCTCCGAGGAAGTCCTCGGTCACCAGGAGCGCGGCCGTCGTGTCGTCGACGAACGCGAAGTCGACGACACGCCCGCCCACGTCGGGGTGCTCCGACCCGACGTCGATCGACTCCGCCTCCTCCGGCGACCCGAAGTCCAGCTCCCCGGCGTCCCACGCCGTCACGTAACCGTCGTCGGTCCGGCCCGCCACGTAGCGACCGTCGGGGCTCCAGCGCAGCGGGTAGCTCGGCGTGCCCATGCTGCCGGTGACGTGCGCCAGCAGCGCCCGCTGCCCGGAGAACGCATCCACCACCGCGAGCGTCGCCGCACCGTCGGCCCGCACCGCGACGAGTGGGTCGGCACCGTTCGACTCCCGCAGCACGTCCATCAGCTCGTCCAGCGCCCGCGCCGCGGCGGAGGGGTCGAGCTTGCCGGCGCCGTAGAAGGATCCCTGGGCGTCCCGGCTGGGCGCCGGCCGGGCGGATGTGAGCAGGGCGCGGGTCACCTGGTGGGCGTCGGCGCCGGGCTGGCGGGCCTTGAGCAGCGCGGCCGCCGCCGCCACGTAGGGTGCGGCCATCGAGGTCCCCTCGTCGAGGCACCAGGCGATCCGCGCGCGGTCGTCCAGGAGGGGGTTGCCGGCCATCGGGGGACAGGCGACGTCGCGGCGCCACGTCGAGACGATGCCGGCACCCGGAGCCGCGAGGTCGACCGTGGCGTTGTTGGCCGACCAGGTGGACCGTTCGCCGTCGTGGTCGTAGGCGGCGACGCCGATGACGCCCTCGTAGCCCGCGGGGTAGCGCACCTCCGAGTCGGGTGAGTCGGGATCGTCGGTCTCGGCGTCGCCGCCGAGGTTGCCGGCGGCCGCCACCAGGACGACCCGGTGACGCAACGCGTACCGGACCGCCACCGCGCTGGCCGTCGAGCGGCCGTCCTCCGTGATCGACATGTTGATCACCTGCGCACCGTGGTCGACCGACCAGATGATCCGCTCCGCCAGCGTCGCCACGGGCCTGACGTCGGTCGGGTTGTCGCCGACGGCCTCCAACAGCTGGGCATCGAGCAGGTCCACTGAGGGCATCAGCCCCTCGACGCCGTGCTCGTCCTCCGTGGCCGCGACGATCCCGGCGACGTGCGTGCCGTGGCCGCTCCCCGTCCCGTGCCCCACCCGACGGTCGGGGGCCGCGTCCCGCACGGCGCCACCGAAGTCGGGATGGTCCTCGTCGATGCCCGTGTCGATCACGGACGCGACGACGGAGGCGCCCTCGGGCCACAGCTCCCGGGCATCCTCGGCATCGAGGTCGTCCAGCGCCCACTGCCCCCAGGGGTCGCCCTGCCGCACCGCGGCCGGCGAGGTCCGGGCGTCGGCGAGGGCGAGCCCGACGGACTCGTCGGCCGCCAGCACGTCCGGCTCGGCCCGCAGCTCCGTCAGCCTCGCCTCGACGCCACCGGCCGCGGTGATGACCGCCTCGTAGGTGAGGCAGGTGCCGCGCACACGCAGGACGTCGAGGAGCACCTCGCCCTCGGCGACCGGGGGAGGCGGGGCGGCGGGCGGGCAGTCGGGGCTGGGCGCGACGGTCTCCAGCAGCGCCTGCTGGCGGTCCGTCCAGCCTGTCGCCTCGGCGCCTCCGTCGGGGCTCTCGGGGTCGTCGTCGAGCAGGCGGGGCACGACGACGACCGCGGTCGCGACGAGCCCGGCGGCGGCCACGGCGAGGACCCCGATCCGCGGGCGCACGCCGGCCTCAGGACCAGCCGAGAAGCGTCGAGGCGTTGGCGTCCTGGCCCCGGAAGTCGACGTCGAGGCCGTCGACCGGCTGGGGCTCGGCGCCCGGCGTCGCCAACGAGGCCAGGTACCAGACGTCCTCGATCCGCAGCAGCGCCTCGGTGGCGTCGGGCGAGACCACGGCTGTCTCGGGCATGCCGTCGGCTCCCTCCGGCACCAACTCGGTGACCTGCAGGGTCCCGGCCTGCGGGTCGAGGACGGCCCGGGCGAGGGCGGAGCCCCCACAGGTGGCGAGGAGGTAGGCGCCGTCGTCGAGCCGCCCGAGCTCCGAGCAGTTGTCGCGGAACCCCTCGGCGACGACCGCGCCGCCGGCATCGGTCCAGAACCCCACCGTGGGCCCGTCCTCGCCGCCGGCCGCGGCCTCCCGCATGTCGTCACGGAGGGTCGGCACGGGACGACCCCCGGCGTCGAGCGCCCAGGCGTCGCGCTCCCGGTTGCCGACCCCGCTCGATTCGGGCTCGTCGCCCTCCTCGTACATCTCGACGTCGACCGACACGACCGTGAACTCGTCGCCGCCGGCGGGGCCCGACTCCATCCACAGCGTGGGGCCCTCCGGGCCGAAGCGCGGGCTGCGGTACTCCGTGGGATCCGTCGAGTAGCTCGCCTCGTCCACGCCGCTGACGGCGAAGAGCTCCTCGTAGGCGCTCTCGGCCTCGTTCAGGCGCATGACCCGCACCTCGGCGGCGTCATCGCCCTCCAGCGTCACCGCCATGTAGCGCCAGTCGCCCGAGTACGACCGCCGCGACTCGATCTCGCCGTCGGCCGGCTCCCAGGTGACGTCGGCGTAGGCGACGGTGGTGCGGACCTCGCCCGTGGAGGGATCCACGAACTCGAGGCGGGGGACCTCGTACATCCCGCCGTCGGAGTTGATGACCGCCAGCCCCGTCAGGTCGAGCTCGGCCGGCTCGGACTCGGAGTCGGAGTCGGCGGTCGTGTCGGGCGTCGCCTCGGCGGGATCCTCGGTGGCACTGTCGTCGTCGCCGGATCCACACCCGACGAGCCCTACCGTCGCCGCGGCCAGAGCCCCGACCACCATCCGCAATCGCCTCGTCGTATCCATCCCGAACCACTCCTCCTGCGCGCTCGCGCCTGTCGTACGCCCCGAGGAACAGGGCGCTACACGCCGTGTCGCGATGCGACTCCTCGGGTTCGGCCCGACGGAACCGCGAGATACGGTGCGAACCGTGGTCAGCAGCGCGCGGTCAGGACCGGTCGACACGGGGTGAGGTCGGTGAAGTCGCACGGGCGCGAGCTGCCCCTCGCCGAGCTCCACGGAGCGTTCGACGAGGCGCAGGCCGGCCGCGGCCGGGCGGTCCTGGTCACCGGCGAGCCGGGGATCGGCAAGACGCTGCTGGTCGAGGACGCGACGCGACATGCCCGGCGCCAGGGACTGCGCGTCGTCGTCGCCCGGTGTCCCAGCGGTGCCGGCGCCCCGCCCTACTGGCCGTGGTCGGAGGCCTTGGCCGCCTGCGCCGGGGCCGACACCGGGCGACGGCTCCTGTCGGGCGAACGGCTCGGCGACCACCGCCTGCCGTCCGGGCCCGAGGACGACTCGGCCCGGTTCGAGCTCTTCTCCCGGGCGACGCGCGCCTTCCACGACGCGGCGTGTGAGAACCCGTTGGTGGTCGTGCTCGACGACCTCCACTGGGCCGACACCCCGACGCTGCGGCTCTTCGAGTTCCTGGCCGGGAACCTCCACAGCACGCCGCTGCTGTTGGTGGGCGCCTACCGCGACGTGGACATCGGTCCGGAGCACCCGCTCTCCGCACTGGCTGGCCGCCTTCCCGGCGACACCACCCGCCTCGAGCTCCGGCCGCTCGGCGCCGGTCCACTGGCCCGGCTGATGGCCGAGACGATCGGCGTCGAGCCGGCTCCGGAGCTAGTGCGACGGGTCCACCGGCACACGGGGGGCAACCCCCTGTTCACCAAGGAGGTCGTCCGCCTGCTGGCCTCGGAGGGGCGCCTCGCCGAGCCGCCGGGCCGGCTGGCGCTGCCTGCCGGGGTGCGGGGCGTGATCGAGCGCCGGCTCGCCGGGGTCGCCCCGGCCGAGGTCGACGTCCTGCGGTGGGGGGCACTGTCCGGCGACGAGTTCGACACCGGGCTGGTGGAGCAGGCCAGCGGGACTCCCCACGGCGACGTGCAGCGTGCCCTGGCGACGGCACGACGCAATCGCCTCGCCGAGCCGCTGCCGGAACGACCCGGCTGGTTCCGCTACACGCACGGGCTCGTGGCCGAGACCCTGCGGGAGGGGCTGGTGGACGGCGACCGCAGGTCGCGGCACCTGCGCCTCGGTCGCACGCTGATCGAGGCCTCGCCCGGGCCCGGCGCTCCCGGCGTTCCCGTGGCGGCGATCAGCCGGCACCTGCTCGCCGCCCTCCCGGAAGGCGACGACGAGACCGCCGCCGACCACACCGTCCGGGCCGCGCGGCAGGCCGCGCACGCGCTGGCCTGGGAGGAGGCCGTGGTGCTCTACGACCGGGCCCTCCAGGTGCTCGACACCGCCGTCGCCGCCAGGTCCGACCCGCGTGTCGCCGAGCTGCGCATCGAACGCGCCGCGGTCGTCGCCCGGGCCGGCGACGGCTCCGAGTCGCGCCGGGCAGCGATCGCCGCGGTCGACGCCGCCCGGTCGAGTGGCGACCCGGAGCTGCTGGCCCGGGCGGCCCTGACCTACTCGGCCCGCACCTTCGCCGACGCCGGCGACGACGCCACGATCGACCTCCTCGAGGAAGCCCTCGCCGGGCTGCCGGCCGAGGACCGCCCCGTACGAGCCGAGCTGTTGGCCCGCACCGCCGAGGAGCTGTCCCACCTCGACCGGCCGCGCTCGGCGCGGATGGCCGAGGAGGCCCGCGCCCTGGCGACCCGGCTGGGCGACCCGGTCGCCGTGTGGGAGGCGCTCATCCAGGTGCACCGCGTGCAGCGGGGCGGCGTCGACATCGACGAGCGCCTGGCGACGAGCACCGAGCTGGTGCGGCTCGGTCGGCGACTCGAGGATTCCGAGCGCACGCTGCTCGGGCGGATCCGACGGGTCGTCGACCTCATGGCCGCGGGCCGCCGGTCGGACGTCGACCAGGAGCTCGCGGCCTTCGCCCGGAGCGTGGACCGGGCACGCCTCCCGTCGTTCCGCTGGTTCGTGCCGCTCTGGATGGGCACCCGCGCGGTGGCCGAGGGCCGGCTCGTCGAGGCCCAGGGCCACGCCGACGAGGTCGGACGCCTGGCCGCGGTCCGGGGCGAGTACGCCCTGGCGCAGTTCGTCATCCAGCTCGCCGGCATCCGGCTCCACCAGGGTGCGCTCCACGACGTCGAGGGCTTCTTCGCTCTGGCGGCGCACCGCTACCCGACGATCCCCGTCTACCGCTGCGCCCTGGCGTTCGTCCACACCGAGCTCGGCCGGCCGGCCTCGGCGCAGGCACTGCTCGAGCCCCTCGCCGCCGACGGGTTCGCGACCGTGCCCGAGGACCAGGAGTGGACCACGGCCGCCTACTGCCTCGCCGAGGCGTGCGTCGCCCTCCAGCGCGCCGACTGGGCGCCGGCCCTCGCCGCCAAGCTGCTCCCCCACGCGCGCCAGCAGGTGGTCAACAGCAGCGGGGCGCTGCACCTCGGCTCGGTGGCCCACTCGCTCGGGCGCCTGGCAGCGCTGGCAGGCCGGCCCGACACCGCCGAGGAGCACTTCCACGCCGCGCTGGCCGCGTCCCGGCACTTCGGTGCGCCTCTGTGGGCCGCCCAGGTGCAGCACGACTGGGCCGCGCTCCTGCTGGCCCGCGGCCGCCCCGCCGACGGTGAGCGGGCACACGAGCTGCTCGACGAGGCAGGGACGTTCGCCGACGAGATGGACATCCCGCGGTTGCGCCGGCAGGTCGCCGACACCCGGGCCGGCACCGATGCCGCGGCCGTTCCCGTCGTCGCCGCCGTCGTCGCCCCCGCCAACGTCTTCCGTCGGGAGGGCGAGCTGTGGACCGTCGCCTACCAGGGGACCAGCGCAAGCGTGCGCGACCGCAAGGGCATGCACGACATCGCCGCCCTGCTCGCCGCGCCGGGTCGCGGCGTCCACGTCCTCGAGTTGCTCGCCGCCCGCGGGGAGCCCCGGCTCGACCGCGGTGCCGACCCGGGGCTCGACGCGACCGCCGTCGCCGGGTACCGGCGACGCCTCGCCGACCTCGAGGACGAGCTGGACGAGGCGCAGCGCTTCGCCGACACCGGCCGCGCCGACCGGGCCCGCGACGAGCTGGAGGCGATCACCTCCCACCTCAGCGCTGCCCTGGGACTCGGGCGGCGTCCCCGTCAGCCCGGCGACCCCGTCGAGCGGGCCCGCAAGACGGTGTGGCGGCGCATGCGGACCAGCATCGACAGCATCGGCTCCCAGCACGCTGCGCTCGCCCGCCACCTCCAACGGTCGCTCAACACCGGCACCTTCTGCAGCTACAACCCCGAGGAGCCGGTCGACTGGTCACTGTCGTGACCACGGCACCCCATCGGGCCTGCGGCCGCGACGCCCCGGGTCCGGTTGCAGGTCGACGCTCGGGGTAGGGACTTCGACGCGGCAGTTGATCGCTGGGCTACGTCCTGGAGGGCATCCGATGATCTCCTATGGCTACACGCTCTCGGGTGAGGAGCACGCCCCTGCTGATCTCGTCCGCAACGCTCGCCGGGCTGAGGAGGTGGGGTTCGATTTCGTCTCGATCTCGGACCATTTCCACCCATGGGTGAGCGCGCAGGGACATAGTCCGTTCGTGTGGTCGGTTCTCGGCGCCATCGCCGCATCGACCGAGCGGCTGCGTGTCGGCGTGGGAGTGACCTGCCCGATAATCCGAATCCACCCGGCGATCATCGCCCAGGCCACCGCCACGACGTCGTTGTTGTTCGAAGGCCGCTTCTTCTTCGGGGTCGGTACCGGCGAGGCGCTCAACGAGCACATCCTCGGTGACCGTTGGCCGCCGGCCGACGTGCGCCAGGCGATGCTCGGCGAGGCGGTCGAAGTCGTCCGCGAGCTCTGGTCGGGAGAGACCGTCGATCACCGCGGCGACTTCTACGAGGTCGAGAACGCCAAGCTCTTCGACCCGCCGGTAGAGCCGCCGTCGGTCGTCGTGTCCGGGTTCGGGCCCAAGGCCACCGAGCTCGCCGCGCGGATCGGCGACGGCTACTGGGGTCACTCACCCGACCACGAGAGTGTCGACCGCTATCGCGCCAACGGCGGAGCCGGTCCTTGCTACGCGCAGCTCAACGTCTGCTGGGCCGAAGACGCCGTCGCCGCTCGCAAGACGGTGCACGACGTGTGGCCGAACGGTGGCGTCACCGGGCAGCTCTCCCAGGACCTGCCCACGTGGACCCACTTCGAGCAGGCCGCGGCGATGGTCGACGAGGACGAGGCGACCAGATCGATCCCCTGCGGGCCTGACGTCGATGCGGTCATCGAATCGGTCCGGAAGTACCTCTCGGCCGGCTACGACCACCTCTACTTCCACCAGATCGGACCCGACCAGGCTGGCTTCTTCCGCTTCTGGACCCAGGACCTGCAGCCCGCGTTGGCGGGACTCCACACCGACGCGACGTCCTGAGAGGAGAAGGTGATGCCCCAGAAGTCATGGAGCGACAAGCGGGAACGCCAGTACGACCACATCAAGAAGGGCGTGCTCGATCGCGGAGAGGACGAGGACACCGCCGAGGAGATCGCAGCGCGCACGGTCAACAAGGAACGCGCCCGCTCGGGCGAATCCGAGCAGGCGAGCCGCACCTCGACCGCCGACATCTCCTCGGGCCGCCGCGGTGGGCTCCGATCCCATCGTGGCCCCGGTGGACGGACCAGGGACCAGCTGTACAGCGAAGCCCGCGAAAAAGGCATCAAGGGCCGCTCGAAGATGACCAAAGCCGAGCTCGAGCGAGCGGTCGGGCGTTAACCGCCGCTCGGCCAGAGGTTCGATGCGGCGGCGGCCACACCGCCCAGAGGGGATCGGTGTGGCCGCCGCCGCGGTTCCCGCTGATCAGGTCACGGAGTGTCGCTGGGAGCCTGATCGGTCACGGTTTCGGTACGAGAGGCGGCGTCGTCGCGGACCTCTTGGGCTTTGTCCTTGGCTTCGTCGGCGACCTGGCGTGCCGAGTCGGTCGCCGTCTGCTGGACCTCCTGGACGGCCTGTTCGGCGGTGTCCTTCAGGTTGCCGGCGACGTCCTGGCCGGCTTCCTTGAGCTCGGTCAGCACCGGTTCGGCTTCCTGGCGGACCTGCTTGGTGATCCGACGCTCGATGGGGCTGGAGGGGACCAGGTACGCCGCGAGCAGTCCGGTGCCGAAGGCGATGACGCCGGCGGCGAGGGGATTTCCCTGCGTCTGATCACGCACCACCTGCCGAGCCTGGCCGGGAACCTCGCGCACGTTCTCGGCCATCTGGCCGGCGCTGTCACGCAGACTGTCGGCCGCCTGCCCGGTGCCTTTCCGGGCGCCGTGCATCGCCTCCTGCGTCGTGTCGACCGCCTGCTCGGCGGTACCCATGACGTGGCTGCGGACGGAGCGGACACGGTCCGTCATCCGCCGTCGCTGCCGACCCAGCACCCGCGAGGGGCTGGTGCGATCGGCGATCGCGTCGATGGTGCCGCTCATGTCCTCCCTGGTCTGTTCGATCTCGCGCTTCACGTCGGTTGTGCTTTGGCCCATCGGGCGTCCTCCTTGAGAGATTCGATGGTCTCGTCCGGGACCACCTCGATGTCTTCGGCCGTGCTGCGACCGCGGGAGTAGAGGACCGCGGCGACGACGCCGTGCACGACGGCGACGATGAAGAGCCCGACGGCGATGGGGGCGACCTCGCCGATGGCCCAAGCGGCGGCCAACGAGCCGATCAGCAGGCACAGGTGGCCGGTGACCGCCGCTGCCGTGAGCTGACCGGCGGCTTTGCCGGCCTTTCCCGCTTCCTCGCGCAGCTCGGACTTGGCGAGCTGGATCTCTTGGCGCATGAGCTGGCTGAAGCCACGGGAGAGCTCGCCGAAGAGCTCACCGAGGCTCGCCTCGTCACCTTCGGAGTGCGCCGTGGACACGTCTTGTCGACGCAGGTCGACGTCCGGATCCGTCATGGCGTCGACGCAGACAGGGTGGCGGACTCATCATCGCCGTCGTCGTCCTTGGCGGAGCGAGCCAGCCGTCCGGCGACGAAGCCGGTGGCTGCCACGGCAGCCAGGAACACGCCCGGACGCCGGCGCGCGAACCGTTGGACGTCGTCGACGAGCCCTTCGAAGTTCCGCTCACGGATCTGCCGGGCGAGATCGCCGACCACGTTGCCGGCCTGCTCGACGTAACGGCCCGCCGTGCCGGCCGTGTCGGGTTGACCGCTCACCAGGGCCTGCAACTCGCTGCCGAAGGTGCCCAGCGCATCGGCCAGATGCGAGGTCTGGCTGTCCGCCTTGTCTCGGAGCTGGGACTTCGTGTCGTCGACGAGCTGGCGTGCCTGGTCCTTGATCTCGGCCGTCACGTTGCCGACCTGGTCGAAAGCATCCCCGACGACGGTGCCGGTGGCCTCCCGGGCAACGTGGCCGGCTTCCTTGCCTTGCTCGATTGCTGTCGATGCCGTCTCCTCGATCTTCTGACGGGCATCGGTTGTGTTCGCCATGGCTGCGACCTCCTGGGCGGCTCTATGGCGTTCTGCCGGGTCCGTTGGTTCGATCCCCTGCGTGGGCAGGGGCTGCCTACCCACCGGCTCGACGGTTACCCGACGACTTCGCGTGGCGGATCCGTCGAGACAGCTCGCAGCGCTGTCCGACCGGTCAGGGCGAGGGTCGAGCCTCGGGCGGATGAACGGTCACGAGCCGGTCGACGCCGCTGACCTGGAGGAGGCGTCGAATTGCCGGGCTTGGATCGCGCAGCACGATGGCCTCGGGGATCTGACCGAGGCGGATGTGCGCTGCGACGAGGACCTCGAGCCCGGCGGAGTCCATGAACGTCGTGTTCTCGAGATCCAGTTCGAGGCTCGAGCCAGTGCCCAGGGCGGCGTCGACCGCGGCCGCGAACTGGTCGACGTTGGAGAGGTCCACCTCTCCGTGCACGACCACCGTGGGGCGTGCTCCGTCGCTGACCACCCGTACTCCGAACTCAGGCGGTGTCGGAGCAGGGTCGTGATCCAAGCGCATGACGAGCCTCCGAAGAGCTTTGGCCACACGTCGTTCCTGCTGGATCAAGAGCGGCGAGGCACGAACGTTAGCAACGAGCCGCGTCGTGCTGTCGGCTCGTTTCCGACGCCGGTCGGCTGGGGGTGGGCAGTTGTAGAGTTGCGGGGTACTCGCCCGAGTCGGCCGTCTGCCTTGACCCACCAGGGAACGGCGCCCGGCTCCGGCCCTGAGGCCAGGAGAACCGTGGCCGACTCACCTCTGACGAGCAGCCTGGCGGCGCTGTCACGCTTCTTCATCGGCGACGGCACCCTCGAGCAGATCCTGAAACGGGTCGCAGATCTGACAGTCGAAGCGATCCCGCCGGCGGAGTTCGTGGGCATCACGATGCCCGTCGAGGGCCGGAAGCGGACGGCGATCTTCACCGACGACCTGTCACCGGTGATCGACCAAGCGCAGTACGACACCGGTGACGGTCCATGCCTCGAGGCCTTCGAGACCCAGCGGGTCACCTCGATCGAGTCGACCTGCGAGGACGGCAAGTGGCCTGAGTTCCGTCGGGTCGCTGCCGACAACGGGATCTACAGCTTGATGTCGCTCCCGCTCGTCGTGGACAGGCACACGGTCGGTGCGATGAACCTGTACTCCCGGTCCGAGCGCGCCTTCGACGAGGCCGACGCGGCGACGGGGATGCTGTTCGCCTCGCAGGCCGCGATCGTGTTGGCCAACGCCCAGGTCTACTGGGATGCCCGCGAGCTGAGCACGGGTCTCGGTGAGGCGATGAAGCACCGGGCGGTGATCGAACAAGCCAAAGGCATCCTCATGGGAGCACAGGGCTGCGACGAGGACGAAGCGTTCCAGATGCTCGTCAAGGCGTCGCAGCGCGAGAACGTCAAGCTGCGGGCCGTCGCCGAGCGGATCGTCGATCAGGCGGTGTCCCGCAACAAAGGCTGAACGGTTGGTTGCCGCCGCCGGGGATGGGTAGACGGGGGCTGCGGATGTGAACTCGGCATCCGCGAGGTGATCTGTTCAAACGTCGAGCGGTGACCCGTGACAGCCGGCCGAGCCGCCTGTCGGCGGTAGCTGACGGACGTCCTGGCCGACGACCATGACGGAGGACAGATGGCTTTCAACCCCCTCGAGCAGAAGGGCGTTCCGGTCGACGATCAGCTGAGGAGCTGGTCGGAGCTGAACGTGGAGCCCTACGACAAGAAGGCGGTCGATCCGTACACCCGGACCCGTGTGATCCTGATGAACGGGACCGAGGTCGAATCGATCAACTTCAGCCACCAGTTCGCGCGGCACACCGACAACCTCGACCTGAAGCGCAAGCTGGCCATGGGCCGCAGGATCGACCAGCAGCAGCAGAAGGCTGTGAACGGGCTCAACCCGGGCGACCAGACCCCGTTGGAGACGACGCTCGGCTACGAGCAGGTCGCGGTCGACCTGACGGCCTGGCTGGCACGCCACGAGCCTGATCCGCAGCTGAAGATGGCTCTCGATTTCGCGCTGCTGGAGGACTTCGACCACCTGTACCGCTACGCCAACCTCTACGAGCTGCTCTACGGCGGCCGTGCCGACGCCATCACCGATCACCTGACCGAGGTGATGCCCGGCCGGCCCACGTTCGTCGAGCACCGCCACCCCTACGACGACGTGCGTCCGCACTACGAGACCCACACCGTCGACCCGCTCTCACGGCTGCACGTGATGACCATCGTGTCCGGCGAGCAGCAGACGATGAACTTCTACATGAACCACGGGACCGACTGGATCGAGCCGATCGCCCGCGGGCTCTACGCGGAGATCGCGATGATCGAGGAGCAGCACGTCACGCACTACGAGTCGCTGCTCGACCCGCTCGACTCGTGGATCGCCAACTGGGTGTTCCACGAGTACAACGAGGTCTACCTGTACTGGTCGATGCTGCAGAACGAGACAGACGACCGCATCAAGGCGCTGTGGGAGCTGCACTGCAACATGGAGATCGGCCAGCTCCAGGTCGCGTGCGATGCCATGCGCCAGTACGAGGGCCGCGAGCCCGCCGACCTC
Source organism: Acidimicrobiales bacterium (assembly GCA_035316325.1). Lineage (NCBI taxonomy): Bacteria > Bacillati > Actinomycetota > Acidimicrobiia > Acidimicrobiales > Acidimicrobiales bacterium. Next base: position 7,095 of record DATHJB010000130.1, on the reverse strand, counting down.
CTGCCGCCCTCGTTGCCCGAGGTGCCGGTCACGTTCGAGCCCAACAAGGCCTACGTGCGCGACCTGCTCGCCGCCACGGTGGATCTCCGCGCCGACGGCATCCAGTACGTCGAGCTCGACGACCTTCCCAAGGACCACCGGTACTTCCGGTACCAGGACACGGTCAACAAGGGTGGCGCCCCGAGCGAGATGGTGATCGACCAGGCCCGAGAGAGCCAGGGCGAGTACCGCGACGAGACCGACGGCGAGCACCCGATCGCCGACCTGCGACCCCAGACCGTCCGCTGAGGCAAGGAGCAACGATGCCGATCCTCACCCCCACTGCCGCCACCGGCGCTCGGTCGGTGCCCCAGGAGATGACCTACGTCGACCCGGTCCACCAGGTCATGCCCGACGAGCGGGACGAGTTCCTCGCCGAGACCGACCTCAACGGGCCGTTCGTCGCCGACCTGCTCTCCGACATGCTGGCCCACGAACGCTGCGGCGCCCAGCTGTACCGGTCGCTGGCCGGTCGCACCAACAGCCCGATCCTCGGGAAGAAGTACGAGCACTTCGGCAAGGAGACGACCGAGCACGTCGAGATCCTCCAACAGCTCGTCGGCCGCCTCGGCGGCGACCCCATGTACGTCAGCCCGGCAGCCCGTGCCACGACCAAGGCCGGCACCGGTCTGCTGGAATCCACGTTCCTGCTCACCGGCTCCGTCGACCTCATGACCCAGGAGCTCGTCATGCTCGACGCCGTGCTCCTCGCCGAAGCCAAGGACCACGCCAACTGGTCGTGCCTCGCCTCGCTGGCCGATTCGCTCCCCGAAGGCAACGTCCGCACGGCCTTCGTCGAAGCCGTCGAGCACGTTGAACCCCAGGAGGACGAGCACTTCGGCTGGGCGTCCGACATGCGCTGCAAGCTGATCTCCGCCCAGGCGACCAGCCGCACCATGCAGGTCGCAGGGGAGACCGCGGAGAAGGTCATCGCCCGCATCAAGCGCTGGCTCGGCTGACACGCTCCGTTCCACGCCCGCCCACCCGGATCCCCCTCCCGGGTGGGCGGGCCAGTGGTCACCCGCTCGGCCGAGGGCTGTTCATCGGCTGCCGTCCGGCGTGCCCTGACCCGGGTTCAGTGCTCGGGGATCTCGCGGTTGGAGAGGTACGGGTTCTCGAAGGGGAGGGAGTCGGCGAGCCAGCGCTGGAGGGCGGCGTGGAGCTTGGCGTAGTAGCCGCGCGCGTAGGCGTCGGGCGTGACCCACCAGCTGACGTCGACGTCGTGGGCCAGGAGCTCCTCGGTGAGCGGCGTGCGCGTCCCCATGGGATAGAGGTAGCAGCACCCGAGGTACTGGCCGTTCGCGTCGTACACGGCGTAGGTGAACGAGTGCCCGTCACGGAACTCGGCCTCGTGCCAGACGAGGTCGACGTAGTTGTACTCCTCGCTGACGGGCCCGGACGGCCAGGCACCCCCGCGGGTCTGCCGGATGAGATCGAGGCTGGCGTTGATGCCCTGCACGTCGTCGTGCAGGTCGGCCCGGCTGATCGCTCGGGCACGGATGTCCTGGTCGGCCAGCTCGATGGGTGGGCTGTAGCCCGGGGGGAGCGTGAGCCTCTTGACCAGACCGGTGTAGTCCGTCACTTGAGCCGGTAGCTGAGGACGACGATGCCGGATGCGAGCGGCCTGGTGTCGAGCAGCTCGAGCTTGGCTGTCAGGTCCTGGGTGAGCAGCACGTCGTCGGCGGTTCCGATCCCGGCGAGCACGGGGTGGACCCACAGCACCAGCTCGTCGAGCAGCCCGTGACGCACCAGCGCCTTGGCGACCGGGCCGTAGCCGTGCATCAGGATGTCCTGGCCGGGGTCCTCCTTGAGCTTGGTGACCGCCGCGATCAGGTCACCGTCGAGGATGGTGGTGTTGTCCCAGTCGGCGGACTGCAGCGTGGTCGAGGCGACGTACTTCGTCATGGCGTTGATCCGGTCGGCGACCTCGCCGTCAAGGCCCGGCCAGGCACCGGCGTAGACCTCGTAGGTGTGCCGACCCATCAGGAGCGCGTCGCTCGCCCGGACCTGCTCGAGCGCCAGCGCGTCGGTCTCGGCATCGACGTAGTCGAAGTGCCAGCGCTCCATGTGGTTGATCACGCCGTCGAGGCTGACGAAGGTCGAGTTGACGATCTTGCTCATGCCGGCATCCTTGCCCAAGATCGGTCGGGAGTTAAGGTCCGATCCCATGTCCGATCTCAGGACCAATTCAGGCGTGGCCGTCGACCTCCAGGTCGAGCTGAACCGTGACAGCCCCGTCCCCCTGCACCGCCAGCTCGAGAACGCCGTCCGCAGCGCCATCCGCTCGGGAGAGCTGCGGGGTGACGCCTCGCTGCCCCCGACCCGGACCCTCGCCGCCGCCCTCGGCGTCTCCCGGGGCGTGGTGGTGGAGGCCTACCAGCAGCTCACCGCCGAGGGCTACCTGACCAGCCAATCGGGCGGGTACACCCGGGTGCGGCCGGGGCTGCACGCGGAGCCTGCGGCCGCGGCGCCGCCCCTCGCCCCGCCGGCCGGCATCGACTTCAAGTACTGCCGTCCCGACGTGACCCGGTTCCCTCGCACCGCCTGGCTGCGGTCCGTCCGCCGGGTGCTCAACGAGACCCCCGACGAGGCGCTGGCCTACGGCGGCGGCCGCGGCGCCCCCGAGCTGCGCGTCGCCCTCGCCGACTACCTCAACCGGGCCCGGGGAACGACCGCCGACCCGGAGAACGTGCTGGTCTGCAACGGGTTCACCCAGGCCGTCACCCTGCTCAGCCGGGTGCTGGCCCACCGCGGCACCCGGCGGATGGCGGTCGAGGACCCGTCCGACCCCGAGATCCACGCCGTCCCCTCGGCTGCGGGCATCGAGGTGGTCGGCATCCCCGTCACGCCGGAGGGCATCGACGTCGATGCGCTCGTCCGGTCCGATGCCGATGCTGTGCTGCTGACGCCGGCCCACCAGTGCCCGACCGGGGCGGTGCTCCCCGCCGGGGCCCGGGCCGCGGTGCTCGACTGGGCCCGGCAGCGGGGTGCGCTCGTCATCGAGGACGACTACGACACCGAGTACCGCTACGACCGGGCTCCCATCGGGGCGATGCAGGGACTCGCCCCCGACCACGTGGTCTACGCGGGGACGGCCAGCAAGACGCTGATGCCCGGGCTACGGCTGGGCTGGCTGGTGGCTCCCCTGTCCCTGGTCGAGGACCTGACGGCGGCCAAGGAGATCGCCGACCGGGGCTCGCCGGTCTTCGACCAGCTGGCCTTCGCCGACTTCCTGGCCCGGGGCGAGCTCGACCGCCACCTGCGGCGGATGCGACCGGTCTACCGGCGCCGGCGCGACGCCCTGCTCGACGCGCTGCGCACCCTGCTGCCCGACCTGCGCCCTACCGGCATCTCGGCCGGCCTCCACCTGGCCGCGTGGCTCCCACCCGACCTCGACGAGACCGAGGTGGTCGCCGCCGCCGCCCATCGGGGCCTGCGCGTCCACGGCCTCGGCCCCTACCGCCTCACCGGTTCCGGCGACCCCGGCCTGATCTTCGGCTACGCCAGCCTGACCGAGCCGACGATCGCCGAGGGCATCGCCATCCTGGCCGACGTCATCGCCACCCTCCGCTCGACCCCGACCGCCGCCGGGCACCTCCGGGAGGTCGGTCGCGATCTCTAACCATCCGAACCTGGTCGCCAACGCGGGGCCGCTGGTGCCGGCGACGTTGATGGTGAGTCTGGGGCTCGCGGCGCTGGTCAACGCGACGGTCCGGCTGGTGGGTTGCACATCGACCACGCGAACGTGTCGGGCGCCGGGGGCGACCCAGTCGGTGTTGGGGTTCCGAGTGAGGGATGTCGCCGGGGTGTAGATCGCTTGCGTCATACCTCAGACGCCACGTATTGGTTCGCGAACTCAGCCAAAGTCTCTTTCCAGCTCGCGCTGGAGTCCGCAACTCCAGGTGGTGCCAGATCTGGGCGCGCTAGCCAAAGCAACAACGTGAAAACTCGCAAGTGCAGGTAGCGGCTGACAGCTTCGATCGAGATCGGTTCGGCGAGGAAACCCGTATAGCTGTTCAGGAATCGCGCTCGGAACGGCTCGTAGGTTCGAGGTCCGTCGCCATCGACGAAACATCGAAACATCGCCATGTAGAGAGAGTTCCCGACATCCTCTTCGACTGTGCCGTATCCGCAGTCGTCGAAATCGAAGATCTTGACGTCACCCTCACCGTTGAATTTCACATTGTGCATGCCGAAATCACCGTGAAGGAGGTGCCGCCGGCTCGAAGCTGGTGTGAGGATCGCCGGTGGTATTTCAATACCTGAACTTCGGAACACGTCCACCGAGTGGGGGGTGAAGGCACGCATCGGGCCGAGGTCGTACGGGGGCAGTGAGCTCATCGAAAGGTGAAGGCGCGCGAGGGTTCTGCCAAGGATTTCGCCATCGTTCGGACGACGCACATCCGGCGTCCGGCCCGGAGCGAATTCGAAGGCCCGAAGGAAGGACGGACCCAAGTCGTCGTCGGTTGCCTCGGTCACGAGCTCACCGGCAATGGCGATCGGGCCACAGACCTGTGGGTCCGATACTGCCAGTCTGGCAAGCATCTGTTGCTTCGTTGTGACTCCTTGCTTGGAGAAAAAGTTGGCGCTTACTAGTTTGAGAACAATTCGATCCCCATCCAACTCGGCTGTCCACGCCTTGCCTTGATACCCGCCGTGGAGGGGGCGAAGCTCTCGAATGGCATCAAGCCCGAAAGCATTCTGGAATGCCGGCACCTTCGGTGGCATCTGGGCGAGGGTAACAGGAGGGTCGACCACGTGATCCCCTGTTATCACCGGGGACCCGACCGAGGCTGTGAAAGCGCTAACTGAACGGCATTGACGGCTAACGGGGGCAGACCGCGGTGAGGCGGCTGTAGGGGTTGACCGCCGAGCCCCCGTCGGGGTGGTACTCGAAGTGCAGGTGGGGACCGGAGGCGGACGCGTTGCCGCTGTGGCCGACCCGGCCGATCAGGGTGCCCGCCGCGACCCAGCCGGCGCCCTGGTTCTCGTAGGCCGACATGTGTGCGCCGTAGTACATGTGGCCGTCGTCGGCGTAGAGGTTGAAGGTCAGGCCCCCGAGGCTGTTCGAGTCGTGCACGACCCGGCCGTTGGCGGGAGCGACCACCGGCGTCCCGACCGCGGCCATCATGTCGGTGCCCTTGTGGCTGCGGCCACCGGAGCGGGCCGCGCCCCACGTGTCGCTGAACGACATCGAGCCCTGCACAGGGCAGACGAAGGCGCCGATCCCCGCCTGGCGCTGCGCCTCGGCCTGGGCGTCGGCCGCTTGAGCCGCGGCGGCCTGGCGCTGCGCCTCGGCCAGAGCCGCGGCCGCCCGGCGCTCGGCCTCGGCTTGCTTGATCTCGTCGAGCTTGGTCAGCAGCTCGGCCTTGACCGACGCCAGCTGCGCGGCGGCTTCGGGGCCGCGTGCCGAGATCCGCAGAGCGCCCTCGGGGTCGTCGAGCCAGTCCTGGATGTCGGTGATGAACTGCGCCTCCTGGCCGACCGCAGCCTGGAGGTCGGCCAGTGCCGCCTCGGCCTCCTGGCGAGCCGAGTCGGCCTCGGCGGCCACCTCCTCCTGTGCCTCGCGCTGGGTCTCCAGGTCGGTCCGTGCGGCGGTCAGCTCCGAGAGCTTGGCGGCGTCCTCTTCGGCGCGCATGTCCAGCAGCGCCTGCTTGATCGTGACATCGGCGACGGAGTCGGCGGTCAGGGCCTCGATCGCCGACTCGGACGGCGGGTTCACGAAGCGGGTCACGACCACCGAGTCGCTCGCCGTGGTCAGCTCGTCGATCTTGCCCTGGGTGACGGTGATGGCGCCGTCGGCCTCGGCCAGCTTGGCGAGCTTGTCGCGCACGAGGGTCTCCGCCGCGTCGAGCTGGCGGAGCTGGACGCCGACGTTGGCCTGCATCTCGTCGAGAGCCCCGGTGAGCGCCACCGCGTCACCGTCGGCCACGTCGACGTCGATCGACACGACCGCGTCGTCGGTGCCGCTCGCCTCCTCGGACGGCTCCTCCTGCCGCGGGCCGGCGTTGCTCGTGCCGGGCGCGACAGCTCCTACCGCCGCAACCGACACGACGAGCGCTGCCCCGACCGCCGCGGTGCGACGACCGGCGAAGAGGCTCTTCACCACCGACCTGCCCTCCCTCAACGCCAAACGTCCCTCCCCATCGACGACGTCGACATCGAATCGTCATGCTAGGCGACCCGCCGGTCGACCCTGTATCGGGTGTGGCGAGCCGCCCGTCGGAGGGCCTTCCGCGACCGGATCGCCTCACCCCGAAACGACCGTGGCTAACGCGCCGCTAGCAGGTGGCTAGCAGGCGCCCGCCACAGTGCCCCGCGCCGTCTTCCCCGCGAGGCGGTCCGAGCTTCGTCGACGAACACACATGGAGACTGACTTGCAGGTTCGACCAAGGGCAATGGCAATGGCCGCCACCGCCGTGCTGATGCTGGCCCTCAGCACCGCATTTGCCGATGTGGCTCACGCGCGATCCGGCGAAACGCTTGCCGGCGACACGCCTGAACCGTCAGCCGGCGATGTTGCCACGTACGACCTCGAAGCAGCGGTCGCTGGAACCCTCAGGGCGGTTCCCGGAAGCGTCAAGACCGGGGAGAACACCGTCCTCCTGGAGCCGGGGGTCATGGTGGCCCTGCCGTCGGAAGGCGACGTGAGCGCCAGCTCCCTCGGCAGCTGCACGCGCGGGTGGCTGTGCGCATGGCCGGACTCCGACTACCGGGGCCCGATGCTGGCCGTACGAGACGGTGTCTACATCGACTACCGCGCTTGGTGGTGGGACACGAGCACGGGGGCGATCCTCGATTGCCGTGGCGGATGTACCGGTGTCGGTTGGTACTGGGACAAGTACATGAGGAACTACGCCTACAAGATCACCTCCGTCTTCAACAACACACACACCATGACGTGGACGCCGTTCTGGTCCCCCCGCAACAACGCGAACTTCTACGCCCGCAACGGAGCGCCTTCGCCGTATGTGGGGAGCAAGTGGAACGACAGCTTCTCCGCTGCGTGTGCCTGCTAGCTCCAAACGTTCAGAGCCGGTCCCGAGGACCGGCTCT
>DATHJB010000129.1 GCA_035316325.1 Acidimicrobiales bacterium | reverse complement strand
CCGGCGTCGAGCTGGTGTCGGTGACGCAGCCGTTCCTCGACACCACGACCCCCCTCGGGCGTGGCGTCCTGGCGCTCATCGCCTCCCTCGCAGAGCAGGAGTCCGCGAACATCTCGGCCCGTGTCAAGCGCTCGCACCGCTACCAGGCCGCCAACGGGAAGCGCCACACCGGGGGGTGGCGGACGTTCGGCTACTCCTGCCCCGGCGTGGACCCCGAGGGCTGCACCGTCGAGGGCTGCCCGCACGACGGGGAGAGCGTCATCGAGGCCGAGGCGGTGATCATCAAGGAGGCCGCCCAGCGGGTCCTGGGCGGTGAGTCGCTGTGGTCGATCTGCACCGACCTCAACGCCCGGGGCGTGAAGACCACCGCCGTCGGGAAGGTGCGCCGGGTGCGGGACGCCCCGCCCGACCCGGTGACCGGCGAGTACCCGAGCTACACCGTCACGGGCGAGTGGCAGTCGCGCACGCTCTCGGCCCTGCTCCGCAACCCGGTCCTCGCCGGGGTCGTGCAGCACAACGGCGACCGGCACCCCGGCACCTGGGAGGCGGTCATCTCGGAGAACGAGCACGACGCGGTCGTCCAGGCGCTGACGACCCGGCCGGCGACCCGCAAGCTCGGGGACCGGCACCTCCTGACGGGCCTGGTCCGCTGCGGCCTCTGCGACAACCCGTTGAAGTACATGGTCATGAAGAACAACACCAACGGGACGAAGTTCCCGCGCTACCAGTGCGTCAAGCAGCCGGGGCACCAGCACTGTGGCGGGATCGCCGTCACCATGCGCTCGACGGACGAGCACGTGGCCCGCGAGCTGGTCGACTTCCTCGCCGCCGTCCGGCTGCGCCCCCTCGACCACGAGGACGACGTGGGCGACCTGGAGCGGCAGCTCACCGACGCTCAGGAGCGCCTGACCGCGCTCGTCCAGGCCCGGTTCGTCCACGGCACGCTGTCGGCCGACGACTACGAGACGGCCCGGGTCCACCTGCAAGAGCTGATCGAGACGACGGAGCTGCGCCTCACGGCCGCCCGGAAGTCGCAGGACGCCCAGGCCGCCGGGCTGCCCCTCGGGGACCGGGCCGCCCTGGCGGCGTGGTGGGAGGCCGCCGACGTGGAGGACCGCAGGACGGCGCTCCGGCAGGCGTTCTCGAGGGTGACCATCCACCCGGCGCAGCGCCGCGGCGGCAACAAGTTCGACGCCAGCCGAGTGGACATCCGGTGGAACTGGGACCGGTTCATCCGCCGGGCCGAGCGGGCCACCCCGACCGAGGCCGACGAGGCAGCCGACCGCGACGAGCGGTTCATCGAGGGGATCTACGCCGAGGGCGTCGAGCAGCTAGAGGCCGAGCGGGCCGGCTAGGGCCGGACGATCAAGCGGTCGAGCTGGTTGCAGCGTGAGAGGACCCCGTCGACCTCGACGAGGGCATCGTGGGCGGCCGCGACCTGCCGCTCGACCTGGGCGCGCCGCTCGGACGAGCCCGTGGTCACCGTGACGTCGCCTTGGGCCATGCCGAACCACTGCTCCGGGGCGCTCTTCCACGCGCTCCGCACGTGCACCAGCAGGTGGTCGAGCCGGTCCCGCAGCACGCGGTCGTGGAGCTGGCCGCGGAGGTCCTGCAGCCGGACCTCCAGCGTCGACCGGCTGTTGAACAGGAACTCCGACTTGACGAGCTCGCCGCGGTCCCTGATCTCGTGGAGCGTGGTCCGCGCCTCGGCGACCAGCTCGCGGACCCGGTCGGTCCCGAAGGCTCGCCAGCGCAGGGCCGCCTGCCACAGCACGAACAGGCCACCGGCGACGCCGACGAGCGGCACCAGGGTGGACAGCATCGCCGTACATGATCGCGCACCGCTCGGCTGACCAGACGCACCCGGCCACGCACGTCTGGTTGGGCGGTTCTGGGGGCCTAGGTCAAGCGAGGCTTGATCGCCACCGGTCCCGTGGGTGTTCAGGCCCACGGAGCCGTTGCGGCCCGTCTGCGGGGCGCTATCCTCCTCGCCCTGGCCCCTTAGTTCCACGTGCCAGCCCCGCCCTTTGGGCAGCGACCAGCGTGGCGCACACCAACGACTGAACCGGAAGACCGGAGTCGTGGTGGCGCCGCATGGCCTGGTGAAGACGGGACCCCACGGCGTCACCACGCTCCTCGACTAGCGGAGGAGCTAGTGGTGACTATCGAAACCGAGGCGGCTGAGGCCGTCCAGCCCGACGACGAGCGGCCGCCCCTGACGGTGGACGAGGCCATGGACACCGCCCGGGGCATCCTCGCCCGGCTCTGCGGCACGCAGTGGACGTACGGCATCACGGCCGTGAGCCTGCCCTACCCCGACACCTACGTGGTTGTCGCGACGATCACGGACTTCGACGGCGACCAGCACGAGGTGACGGTCGCCGTCGACGAGGGCAGCACGCAGACGGTGCGGCTCGACGGCGGCTTCGCCGTCAACTACTGATGGGTGTCGACGCGGGGCACGTCCAGCACGACCCCGCCCTCAACCGGTACACCGTGCGCTACGCCGTCACGGTCGACGGCGAGGCCAGGACGGTGGAGGTATCGCTGCTGCACGCCTTGGCGACGGCGGCGTTCGACTTCCCCCACCAGCTCGGCCACCACGTCGAGATCGACGTGCGCAGCGTCGAGCTGGTCGAGGGCGACCGGTGACCGGCCCGGCCCAGCGGCCGATCGAGGACGCGCTCGCCATCGCCGGCAGCGCGGCCGAGACGGTCCAGCGGGCGCTGACCGCCGTCGTGGTGGAGGTCAGCTTCACCGTGGGCACCACCTCCGGCCCGGAGCTGTGGCGCGTGCGGCGGCTGGCCAACGGCGACACGTTCGTCCGGTTCGACGGCGATCCCGTCGACCTCGACGCCTAGGAGAACGGTCACGGCCCCGGGGAGCGGAGGCGCCCCGGGGCCGGACCTTCACCTTCTGAGCCTGCGGACCAAGCGGTGCTCGTGCAAGATCGTACCACCCCGACGAGCTGTAGTTTCAATCGTCATTGATCGAGATTACGGTGAACCATATGACCGACGTGGATACGACACTCCATCGGGAGCGCGGCCGACCGCCGGGCACCCACACCCGTAAGTACGACGGGAAGGTGATGGCCACCGTCCCGCTCGACCTCCGGGACCAGCTCGTCCGGCAGGCCCGACAGGAGGGCACCACCCTCGCGACCCTGGTCCGCCGGGCGCTGTACCGCGAGCACGGGTACGAGGAGCGGACAGCGTGACCCGCCCGAAGGTCCGGTGGCAGTGGGTCACCGTCGACTTCCAGCCCGCCCCGACCGGCTGGCGGGTGCTGTTCTCCGTCGAGGAGCACGGCGCCAGCGTGCCCATCGACTCGGCGGTACCGCCCACCGGCCTGTGCTCCGAGGTCGTGTCCGTCGCTGGCTGGCTGGTCCAGGTTGAGCAGGCGTACGACCGGGCCACCGAAACGGTGGCGCACGTGGAGGGACCCGAGGACCGCGCCCGCCGGGTCGTCCCCGGCGTCTGCGTCGACGGCGACGCCTTCGGCTACGAGGTCACGGCCGTGGACGAGTACGAGTGCAGCAACGTCCACTTCGTCACGGTGCTGGCGCCGAGTCAACCGGACCCCGAGGGCGACGCGCTCAACCGGCTGCTCGTGGACGCCGCCAACCGGCGTCGGCGGCACCTCGCCGTCGTGCGAGCAGCCACCGACGAGGCGCAACAGGGCAGCGAACGACCGGCGGGTTGACCGACAACGGAGCGGGGCCGCCCCCGAGGAAGGGCGACCCCGAAACACCAACGATTGCTGAACCACCACCAGACGAGCCGAAAGGTAGTGACGTGAACGATCTTACCACGAGGCGACCGCCCGGGGACCCCCCGCCGGGCTGGTACGAGGGCGCCGACCTCTGCGAGCGCTGCCGTGCCGCCGTGGGCGTCGAGCTGGTCGGCCACGTCGACCCGTTCGAGCTGGGCAGCACCAACGGGGACTTCCAGGTCTGGCTGTGCGACCGGTGCTTCGCCCGGGACGTCGCCGTGCTCGCCCGGTACCTGCGCGTCGAGCCCGACCCGGCGGCCATCGAGGAGCGGTTGAACCTCCTCGGCTGGTTCTGGCCGGCGAACCCGCTCCCGCCCGACGAGGCCGACGAGTGGCAGCGGTCGATCAACGAGCAGCGAGCGGCGTTCCGCCGCGAGCACGAGGGGGCACTGACGTGACCGACGACGGGTACGACCTGGAGCGGCGGATCCAGGAGGAGGCCGAGAAGCTGCGGCGGGACCCGCGGGGCTTCGAGCGGGACCCTTCGGGCGGCGAGAGCGAGGACCCGGGCGGCACGCTGCGCGTCCGCCGAGTGCGGGACGACGGGGCGCCGGTGAGCGAGAACGGCGGTGGCGGCGACGTAGACCTCGTCGCGGCCCTGAGCGAGGCGGGCGTGCCCCTCGGCCAGCCCGAGCGCTTCGGCCACACCGACGACGGCAACGCCCGGCGGCTCGCGCACTACTTCGGCCGGGACGTGCGCTACGTCCCCGAGCTGGACCGGTGGTACGTCTGGGACGACAAGCGGTGGCAGCACGCGACACCCGGGCACCTCCTCGCCCTGGCCCGACAGGTGGCCGACCGGATCGACACCGAGACGATCGCGCTCCCCGACGACCTGCGCGAGGCGCACCGGAAGTGGGCGACCACGAGCCACAACGACGCCCGGCTCGCGGCGCTGGTCAAGGTCGCCCGGGGCGTCCGCGAGCTGTGGGCCGACGCCCGAGCGTTCGACGCGGACCCGTACCTCCTCAACTGCCTGAACGGCGTGGTCGACGTCCGCACCCGGCAGCGGCACGACCACGACCGCTCGCTGCTGCTCACGAAGCTGGTGCCCCACCGGTACGTGCCCGACGCCGAGGCGCCGACCTGGCGGGGGCTGGTCGCCCGGACCTTCCAGCAGGCCGACGAGGACGACGGGGACCAGACGACGCCGTACGCGCTCAAGCTGCTCGGCTACTCGGCGGTCGTGGGCGCCAACCCCGAGCAGGTGGTCGTGTTCGTCGTCGGCGAGCCGGACACCGGCAAGACCCAGGTGATCGAGGTGCCGGCCGCGGTGCTGGGACCGGACTACGCGCACAAGGCCAAGACGGAGCTGATCGCCCGTGTCCGCGGCGGCCACCACTCGTCGGAGCGCCTGAGCCTCGTGGGCCGGCGCTACGTCTACGTGTCCGAGACGAACTCGACCTACAACCTGGACGAGGCCGTCGTGAAGGAGCTGACCGGCGACCGCGAGGTCACGACCTACACCCTGTACGCCGGGGTCGAGCGGAGCGCCCCGGTGACGTGGACGATCTGGCTCGCGACGAACGAGTTCCCGAACGTCCTGGAGTGGGACGGCGGCATCCAGCGCCGGGTGCTGGTCCTGCCGGCGGGGCCGCCGCTGCCGAGGACGGAGCAGGACCGGTTCCTCCAGGAACGGGTCCTGCGCGACGAGGCGGAGGGCGTGCTCGCCGCCCTGGTCGAGGGCGCCCACGCCTGGTGGGTGGACCTCCAAGCGGCGCAGGCGGACGCCGCCCGGCAGAGCACGGGCCTCGCGCCCAGCCCGGCCGTCGCGAAGGCCACGGCCGACTACGCCCGCTCGCAGGACGTGTACGCCCGCTTCTGCGCGGAGTGGCTGGAGGTCGGGGCAGACCTCAGCGTGCCGATGAAGACCACCTACGACCGGTTCCAGCGGTGGCGGGGTCGGGGCGAGACCGGTGGGCGCCGGCAGCTCTACGCGGCGATCCGCAAGCTCCCGGGCGTCACCTCCGAGGACGGTCGGGTGTTCCAGGGAGTCGGGCTGCGGCCCGAGACGATCAGCGAGGCCCACGAGCGGGTCGTCGGTCGGCTGCTGCCCGGCGTCGAGTAGGCCCCAGTCGTGCAGTTCGACAGTTTGAACATTGATGTTTGGAAACTCTCTATAGAGATCCTCGTATAGGAGTTTCCTAACATCAATGTCTGAACTGTCGAACTGCACGAGTCAACTGGCCGACACAACCTATCGGTGACCACCCTACGGACACCTCAACTAGCCAGCACGTTGGCCACTGGTTCCAGCACGCCTCGCGGGCCACCCAGCCGACCATCTCGCACTCGGTGGCCAGCAAATGTGCTGGCCAGCACGACGGCCAGCACGCCGCATTGCTGGCCAGCACTCGGCCGTTACACCTTTCACCTAGCGCCAGCACGCGCTGATTGAAAGTTGTCGGTGCCAGTAAACAAGCTACTTCTTTCAACTAACCGTCACGCTCGTGGTCACGCACTGTCTTGCGGTTATCGCCTATAAGTAGAATTAGGACGTGCTAGTTCTACCAACAAAGGACGGGGTGACATGGGGCAGCGAGCGGCGATCTGGGTACGCGTCTCGACCGACGAGCAGGACGTGGAGAACCAGCTTCGGGACCTGCGCTCGTGGGCGGAGCACCGGGGCCTGGATGTCGTCCAGACCTACGAGCTGGAGGACACCAGCGCCTGGACCGGCGCGCACCGTGAGCGCTTGAACGAGGCCCTGGAGGACGCCCGCCACGGGGAGTACGAGGTCCTGCTCGTGTGGGCACTCGATCGGCTGTCTCGTGAGGGCATCGAGCCCATGCTCAAGGTCATGCGCCAGTTCCGCGAGCGGGGCGTCCTCGTGCTGTCGCACAGCGAGTCCTGGACCGACGGCCCGCCCGAGTTCCAGGAGCTGCTGACCGCGTTCTTCGCCTGGGTCGCGCAGCAGGAGTCCGCACGCTTGAGCAAGCGCATCAAGGCGGGCCTGGCCAAGAAGGCCGCTCGTGGTGAGCGTATCGGTCGCCAGCCCGGAGCGAAGGACGCCAAGCCGCGGAAGAAGAGCGGCTACTACCAGCGGTGGGAGCGCGAGCGCGCGACGAAGCCGAGTTGAGGCAAATCTCCGCTACCCGGATTCGACGGCGACCCGGCTTCGCCGGTGGTGGTATCGCGATGATCGAGCCGCCCACCGCCAACACCTTTCACTAGGTCACCACCGGCAGATCAGGAGTATCTACGGCGGAACCGTCAGGATCTAATAGGTCCATGGCGACCGCCCGACCGCTCCGCCGGCACAAGGTGGCCACCCACCTCGACGACGCCGAGCTGGCCGCCCTGGACGCCGCCGTCGCCCGGCAGCACACGACCCGCTCGGACCTCGCCCGCCGCCTGGTCCTCGACGGGATCGAGGAGTGCTGCGACCTCTTCGACGCCGAGCGCTCGCCCGACCTGGCCCGGCAGCTCCACGCCGCCCGGGTCCGCGGGGGTGCTCCGTGACCGCCGTCCAGGCCGCCGGGGCCTACACCCACGGCGACGGCTTCGTGGCCGACTTCCCCGAGGCCTCCCGCTGCACCGCCAGCCGCCGCGGCTCTACCGAGCGCTGCCGCAGGCCCGCCCTCTACGGGAGCGGGGTCTGCGCCCTCCACGGCGCGGGCGCCCCCCAGGTCCGGGCCGCGCAGGCCAGCCGCTGGCTCCGGGAGCAGTTCGACCGGCCCGACAGCCAGCTCGCGCGGTGGCACCGGGAGCTGTGCGAGGGCGCCCCGGTCGACCCGTACCGCGCCCTGGCGGAGCTGAACACCGCCGCGCACTGGCAGGTGCAGGTGCTCGCCTCCCAGCTCACCGACGCCGACTACCGCGGCCCGACCCCGGCCTTCCTCGCCTACGAGCGGATGCTCGACCGGGCCGCCCGGGTGGCGCGGCACTGCGCCGACGTGCAGGTCAGCGAGCGCTACCTGAACCTGGCCGAGCTGCAGGGCGCCACGACCTACCACCTCCTCACCGCCGCCTTCCGGGCCGTCCCGTCGATCACGCCCGACCAGCAGCGCGAGTTCGGCGCCGCCCTTCGCTCGGCCTTCGAGGAGGCCCGGCGCGGCGGTGCCCTGGAGGCCACCGGCCGGCTCGCCACCCCCGGCCAGCTCGACAGCCAGCTCCCGATCCGCGGAGCGACCCCCTAGGAGGCCCCCTGATGTCCCAGTCCGCCCCCGCCCCGCCGCCCGTCCACTACGAGGCCGTCACCCTGGACGCCCGCGACCGCCTCTACGGCCCCACCCAGCGCCGCTACGCCTTCGGCGCGCCGCCCGTCGGCGGCCGGTGGTACACCCTGGCCGAGCACCGCCGAGCGGCTGCCGCAGCGAAGCTGCCCCGCATCCGGCCCGCTCCCGTCGGAGTCCCACCAACGCCCGGCCCGCCGCCCCCGGAGGAGGTGCTCGGCCGGTGACCAACCCCTACGACGTCGACCCCGACACGCCCGGCCTCCGGCCCGCCGACCGGGTGCGCCTGGCGCGCCTGGACGGACTGCCGGCCTCGTTCGTCGCCAAGCTGGCCGAGAGCTACGGCCTGTGCCCCGACGGCACGCCGCTCTGCTCCCAGCCCAAGCGCCGCCGGGTCGTCCTGGCCAACCCGACCGCCGCCGAGCGCCGGTTCCTCGCGGAGGGACCGCCGCCCCCGCCGACCACCCCCGTAGCGGCCCGCCGGGTCACCCTGGCCGCCGTTCGGCAGCGGCGCCCCGACCTGGCCGACGCCCTCGTCGCCTCGGGGCTGCGCACCCGCCCCGTGGACCCCCGGCGCCGCCCGACCTGGAACGGCGGCCACACCTTCCACGACCTCGTCGCCAACGGGGGCCGGCTGCCGTGAACCCCCGCGCCCGCTCGCCACAGCTCGCCGCCCTCGCAGACCACCTCGCGGACCCCTACGACGCCGACCCTCCCGAGGGCGTCCGCACGCGGTACGGGCCGCAGGGTGCCGAGTTCTGGGACCACATGGCCGACCTGATGGAGTACCGGCCGAAGCGGCCGACCGCCCCCGTCCTCGACGTGCCGTTCGAGCCGGAGCTGCGCCCCGGCGAGCGAGCGGGGCCGTCGCTGGTGGAGCTGGCCCAGGCCCGCTCACCCGGCACGCTCCACCCGTACGTGGGCGACACGATCGACCGGCAGGAGGCCCAGCGCGCCGAGCGGGCCGAGCGGTTCCCCGGCTGGCCCTGGAACGAGGGCGGTGGGGTGGTCCATGTCTACAGCTGACGACGCCCGCCCCGAGCTGCGGACGGTCGAGTTCACCCCGGCGCCGCGCTCCCTGCTCGACCTGGAGCTGGCCGAGATCGAGACGGCCGCCGAGCTGTCCGTCCTGCTCGACTACCTCCGACACAGCCAGCGCAACGTCGAGGCGTGGGCCTCTCGCGCCCAGGACGGCCTCTCGCCCGCCCGCCGGGGCGAGCTGGCGTTCGTCATCGAGTACGGCCGCCGGGTCATCGAGTGGGCCGAGGCCGAGCTGGCCCGCTACGAGGGCGACCAGCGTGGTGGCGACGACAACTGACGTCGCCACCCTCGTGGCCGGCGAGGTCGGCCGCACCCTGGACCGCCTCGCCCCTCCGTGGCCGCTGCGCCCCCCGGTGCCGCCCCCGCTGCGGGTCCAGGTCTACCGCTACGCGTGCATCAACGGCTGGACGACGGCGCACGCCGAGCCCAACCGGAACGACCCCGGCGACCAGCGGGGCCACTGCCCGACGTGCGGCAACGGGCCGTGCCGGCTCGACGGCCGGCTCTGCCGGCGGTGCCGGCGCCAGCGCCGGCTGCCGGTGAAGGTGCTGGCGTGACCGGTGCCGACCTCTCCTCCTTCACCGGCCTCGAACCGCGCCCCGCCTGGTTCGACCACGCCCGGTGCCGGGAGCCGGCGTGGCGGGACACGTTCCACGAGCTGATGTCGCTCACGCCGAGCCGGTCCGTCCGCCGGATGCGCCTCGTGTCGTTCGCCCGGTGGGGCTGCGCCACCTGCCCGGTGCAGCCCCACTGCCGGGCCTGGGCGCTCGGGGAGCTGTCGGTGTCGCAGGACCGCCTCTTGGGCGTGATCGCCGGCTCGACGGTGCAGGAGCTGCGCCAAGAGGTGAAGGCTGCCCGCGCCGGGTAGGCCCACTGCCGCATACCCGGGACACCTACCGCGGGGAGCCTCGCTTGACCTACGGGCCGATGCGGCAAAGAGAAAGCCCCTCGGCCGGTAGACCGAGGGGCTTCGGGGTCGGGTGTGGTCAGGGTCGCCGGATCGGTGGCAGCAGCGCCGGGTCCACGACCACCTCGCCCTCGCTACGGTACTTCTCGCCGATGAGCGCCAGCACCGCCCCCGGCGGGACCTCCGCCGTGAACACGAACGCCGGACCCAGCACGGCGAAGCGGTCGGCAAACCACCGTGCTCGCTCGCGGTCCGTCGTCCACGACATGCCCCGCCGCCGCCCCCACGTGGCCCCGCGGTAGGCGGTCAGTGGCTCGGTCGGCGGTGGGCCGCCGTCGTCGCTGACGATCCCCGCCATGCGGAAGAGGTGGACCCAGGTCGCCACCCCCAGGCTCTGCGCTGGCCACTCGGCCCCGGTCCACACGTCCGCGAGTACCTTGTGGAGGTCGTCGGACGTGAGGCGGCCGTTGATGAACCAGCTCTGCAGCAGCCTCGGGCCGTTGGCTCGACCGGCCCGGAGGACGGTCTTCGTGAACCCCTCGGCCCCGTCAGGGTGGCCCTCGGCCACCGCCGCCTCGTAGGCACCCTGGTTGATGGCGTGGGCGATGGCCTCCGGGTCGCCCGTCTCGATGGCGGCCCGGAGGTCGGCCAGGATCAGCTCGTCGGGGGCGCTCACCGCCCCGAGCCTCCCACGTCGAGGCCGTCGAGGCGGGCGAGGTACCGCCGGACGACCTCGTGCAGCTCGTCCCGGCTGGCCGCGCGCTCGGCCTCGTGCCGGAACTCCAGGGCGGCGCCGAGGCCGTACGTGTCCTCGATGGCGTCGGCCACCCGGCAGGTGACTTCGTGCCGGTCGAGCTGCCGGTCGGTGGCGCCGGTCACGCCGCCTCCTCGGGCTCCGCCCGGTGCCGGCCACCGCAGCAGCTGGCTCGGCCGTCGGTGTGGGCCGTCGCCTCGTGCACCCACCCGAGCGTGGGGTGCCGGCGGACGCCCCACCCGCACCAGCGGCAGGTCACGCCTGCCCCCAGCCCGGCGGCACGTAGTTGAACGCGGTGCAGTCGCACCGGGTGCAGGACACCCCGTTCTCGTCGCCCTGGTGGTCCGGCCACAGGTGGCCGCAGTCGGCGCACCGGTGGTCGGCCGGCACCTCGAACTCGTCGGGGTCACCCTCGGCGGTGGCGGCGGAGGCGGGGCACTCGGTCGTGCCGGTCGCCTCGTGGACGAAGCCCCGGTGGCCGTGCTCGGTCTGGCCGAACGTGACGGGGTGCCCGCAGTGCTGGCAGGTGCTCACCGGCCGACGACCTTCGTGCCCTGCTGGCTGAGCGTGTAGGTGCGGGTCTTGCCCTGGCCGGTGACCGACAGCAGCGGCGAGAAGCTGCGGTCGGAGTGGCGCCCCTCGGCCATGCGGCGGAAGGCCCAGTCCGACAGGCCGGGGACCTTGGTCAGGACCTGCGCCTTGGTCAGTGGCCCGTGCTCGGCCAGCAGCTCCACGAGCTGCGCGTCGTGCCGGGCCAGCTTGTCGGAGAGGCCGAGGGCGGCCAGCTTCTCGGCGACCCCGGTGAGCGGGGAGGCCGGGGCCTCGGGCCGGGCGGCGGCCTTCTTGGTCGCCGCCGCCTTCTTGGCCGGGGCCTTCTTGGCGGTGGCCTTCGCCAGTGCCTTGGTGTTCTCCGGCGTGGCCTCTGGGACCGGGGTGCCCAGGTCGCTCGGCTTGGCCGGCGACCCCGTCGTGACGACGTGCCAGTCGCCCTGCTCGTTCTTCGCGGCCAGGCCCTCGGTCGCCAGCACGGTCAGGGCCTTCCGGGTGGTCGCCGGGCTGAGGCCCGATGCGTTCGCCAGGGCGGCCGTGCTGCGAGGCGTCGCCCCGAGCTGGTCCTGCACCTTCGTGATCGTCGCCGCTGCGGGTTGATTGGTCTTTGCCATCTGTCCTGTCCTCTCGGTCTCATCGTCACCACTATGCGTGGCGAG
>DATHJB010000128.1 GCA_035316325.1 Acidimicrobiales bacterium | reverse complement strand
TCGGGTGGTGAATGGCGTCAACTTCGTGGGCCTGCGCGACGCCGGCGACCCGGTGGAGCTGGCCGCCCGCTACGACGCAGAGGGTGCCGACGAGCTGGTGTTCCTCGACATCACCGCCTCGTCCGACGGCCGCGAGACCATCGTCGACCTGGCTCGGCGCACCGCCGAGCAGGTGTTCATCCCGTTCACGATCGGCGGCGGGGTCCGCTCGGTGGGGGACGCTCGGCAGCTGCTGCGGGTGGGCGCCGACAAGGTGGCGGTCAACACCGCCGCGGTCGACCGGCCCGATCTGGTCAGCGAGCTGGCCCGGGAGTTCGGCGGCCAGGCGGTGGTGGTCGCGATCGACGCCCGCCGGCGGGCCGACGCCTGGGGCCACGAGGTGTACGTGCACGGTGGCCGCACGCCGGCCGGGCTGCGGGCGGTCGACTGGGCGCAGGAGGTGGTCGAACGGGGTGCGGGCGAGATCCTGCTCACCTCGATGGACCGCGACGGCACCAAGGTGGGGTTCGACCTCGACCTGACCCGGGCCGTCAGCGACTCGGTCCCGGTGCCGGTGATCGCCAGCGGCGGCGTCGGGACGTTGGACCACCTGGTGGAGGGCGTCCTCGACGGCCACGCCGACGCCGTCCTGGCCGCCTCGATCTTCCACTTCGGCCACCACACGATCCGCGACGCGAAGAAGACCCTCGCCGCTGCGGGAGTCACCGTCCGCCCGTCGTGAGTCAGTAGGTCGAGTAGTGCCGACTCGACTCGGGTCGGTGGAGCAGCGCGAGGATCCACACGGCGAAGGCCAGGGCCGCCCTGGGGCCACGAGAGTCTGGCGTTCGGTGGTGTAGCTGGTGTCGTGGCCAGGCGGTACGGTCGTTCGGGTGACCGAGGGCGTGCACACCAACG
This sequence comes from Acidimicrobiales bacterium, assembly GCA_035316325.1. NCBI lineage: Bacteria > Bacillati > Actinomycetota > Acidimicrobiia > Acidimicrobiales > Acidimicrobiales bacterium. The sequence goes on along the minus strand of DATHJB010000128.1, from coordinate 24,946 downwards.
GCGAGAAGCTGCCGATCAAGATGCTGAACGACCGCATCCTGGTGAGGCTGTCGGCGGCCGACGGCGAGCGGCGGACGTCGGGCGGCATCCTGATCCCGGCGACGGCGCAGATGTCGAAGCGGCTGGCGTGGGCCGAGGTGGTCGCCATGGGCCCCAACGCCCGGGCCATGCAGGTGGGCGACCACGTGCTGTTCAACCCCGAGGACCGCTACGAGGTCGAGGTGCGCGGCGACGAGTACATCATCCTGCGCGAGCGCGACGTCCACGCCGTGGCCTCCGTGCGCCTCGGCGAGAACGCCAGCACCGGCCTCTACCTGTAGCCCGACGCTCATGGACCTCCGTGCCGTCCGCTACGAGGTGGGCGACGGCATCGCGACCGTCACCCTGAACCGCCCGCACCGGCTCAACGCCTGGACCGGCCGGATGCACACCGAGTACCGCTGGGCGCTGGCGCAGGCCGAGGACGACCCCGGGGTGCGGGTGGTGGTCGTGACCGGCGAGGGGCGGGGCTTCTGCGCCGGCGCCGACGCCCAGGCCCTCGAGCAGCACGCGGAGGCCGGGGGCTACGACGACGGCGTGCGCGAGCCTCCGGCCGAGCCCGGCTACGGCGTCCGCCCCGAGTTCGACCACGCCTTCGCCTTCCACTTCGGCATGGCGAAGCCGGTGATCGCCGCCGTCAACGGGCCGGCGGCGGGCGTCGGTCTGGTGCTCGCCTGCTTCTGCGACCTGCGCTTCGCCGCCACCGGGGCCAAGCTCACCACGTCGGCGCCGCGGCTGGGGCTGCCCGCCGAGTACGGCCTGTCGTGGGTGCTGCCGCGGCTGGTGGGGACGGGCCACGCCGTCGACCTGCTGCTGTCGTCGCGGGTCGTCCTGGCCGAGGAGGCGGCGACGATGGGCCTGGTCAACAAGGTCCTGCCGCCCGACGAGCTGCTGCCGTTCACCTACGGCTACGCCCGCCGGCTGGCCACCGAGGTGTCGCCGGCGTCGACCCGGGAGGCCAAGCGCCAGATCTACGGCGACCTCCTGCACGGCGACGTCGGGGCGTCGGTGGAGCGGTCGGTGGGGCTGATCGACCGGATGATGGGCGAGGCCGACTACGCCGAGGGCGTCCGGGCGTACGTCGAGAAGCGGCCACCCCGCTTCGGTGATCCGCCGGGCCCGCCCGGGGCGTAAACCGTGTCGGGGGGCACGGAGCGCGGTCGTAGCATGTCGCCCGTGCCCGCCACGACACCCATCGACGCCACCGAAGAGCAGCTCGCCCAGGTCAGCTACAACGACGACGGACTCGTCCCCGCGATCGTGCAGGACCACGACTCGGGGCAGGTGTTGATGATGGCGTGGATGAACGACGAGACCCTGCGGCTCACGCTCGCGGAGGGCCGCACCGTGTTCTGGAGCCGCAGCCGCAAGGAGGTGTGGCGCAAGGGCGAGACGTCGGGCGACGTCCAGTGGCTCAAGGGCGCCTACTACGACTGCGACGGCGACACGCTGCTGCTCTCGGTCGACCAACAGGGCGCCGGCGCCTGCCACACCGGTGAGCGCACGTGCTTCTTCCGCTCGTTCGGCTCCACCTCCACCTCTACCGCCACCTCCGCTTCCTGACCCCGTGGTCTCACCCTCCCGTGACGACTTCCGGGCACTGGCCCGGAGCCACACGGTCATCCCCGTGTGGCGTGAGCTGCTGGCCGACCTGACCACCCCCGTCGCCGCCTTCGCCCGGGTGGTGGGCGACGAGCCCGGCTTCCTGCTGGAGTCGGTCGAGCACGGCGAGGCCCGCTGGAGCCGCTGGTCGTTCTGCGGCCGCAACCCGCTGGCGACGCTCACCGCCCGGGGCCTCGACGTGTCGACCACGGGCACCCTCCCCGCTGGCGTGCCCCGTGACCAGGGCATCCTCGCCGCGGTCGAGGCGGTGCTGGCCGCCTGGCGGGCGCCGACGCTGCCCGACCTGCCGCCCTTGCACGGCGGGCTCCTCGGCTACCTCGGCTACGACGTGGTGCGGGAGGTGGAGCACCTGCCCAACGTCCCCAAGGACGACCTGGGCCACCCCGACGCGGTGGTGTCGGTGATCGGCCAGATCGCCGCCTACGACCACTGGCGCCAGCAGGTGGTGCTGATCGACAACGTGATCGCCCCCGAGGGCGCGACCGACGCCGAGCTGGACGAGCTGTACGACTCGGCGGTCGTGCGGCTGGAGCAGTTCGCCGCCGATGGCACCCGGGGGCTGGCCGAGCCGCTGGTCGAGCCGCCCCGGGCCGACGAGCCGCCGCCCGACGTCCGCTCCACGATGGGCTCGGACCTGTACTGCCGGGCCGTCGAGACCGCCCGGGAGCACATCCTGGCCGGCGACATCTTCCAGGTGGTGCTGGCCCAGCGCTTCGACTTCGACCTCGGCGCCGAGCCGTTCGACTTCTACCGGGTGCTGCGCCAGGTGAACCCGAGCCCGTACATGTACTTCGTGCGGCAGCCGGGGCTGACCCTCGTGGGGTCGTCGCCGGAGCCGATGGTGCGGGTGAGCGAGGGGCGGGTCATCTCCCGCCCGATCGCCGGTACCCGCCGCCGGGGGCGCACCGACGAGGAGGACGCGAGGCTGGCGGGGGAGCTGCGGGAGCACCCGAAGGAGATCGCCGAGCACGTCATGCTGGTCGACCTGGCCCGCAACGACGTGGGTCGGGTGGTCCGCTTCGGCACCGAGCAGATGGACGAGTACCTCACGCTGGAGCGCTACAGCCACGTGATGCACCTGACGTCGCAGGTGTCGGGCGAGCTGGCGGAGGGGCGCACGTCGGCCGACGTGCTGCGGGCGACGCTGCCGGCCGGCACGGTGTCGGGGGCGCCCAAGGTGCGGGCGATGGAGATCATCGACGACCTGGAGCCCACCAAGCGGGGCCCCTACGCCGGCGTGGTGGGGTACCTCGACTTCTCCGGCAACGTCGACACGGCGCTGGCGATCCGGACCCTGGTGGTCGACGATGCCGGCCGCGCCTCGGTCCAGGCCGGCGCCGGCGTCGTCGCCGACTCCGTCCCCGAGCACGAAGACCTGGAGTGCCACAACAAGGCCCGCGCCCTGCTCGCCGCGGTCCCCGCCGCCCGCCGCATGTCCGCCGCCCGCCGCACCGCGGCCACCCGCCCGTAATTGCGACAGAATCCGCCCGAAACGGGCCGATTCTGTCGCAATTACAGGTGAGGTCGCCCCTTCAGGGCGGCCCGCACCTCGCTCACGAGCTCCAGGCGCCGTTCGGTGTAGTCGCGCCAGGTGAAGCGGAGCACCGTCCATCCGGCCAGCACGAGGGCGTTCTGTCGGACGTGGTCGTTCTCCCACACCTCCCGGCGCAGGTGCACCGTTCCGTCCAGTTCGATCGCGACCCTCGTCCCGGGGTAGGCCAGGTCGAAGCGGTAGCAGCGACCGTCGACCTGCAACTCGTGTTGCAGGACCGGGGTCGGCAGGCCCGCCTCGCAGAGGAGGACGTGCACCAGGCGCTCGAAGACGCTCCCCGTGACCGCCGTCTCCCGGTAGTGGCTCTCGACGAGGGCGCGCAGCGTGCCGACCCCGTCGCGGCCGCGTCGGGCGTGGAGCACCAGGCAGTCGAGCAACCGGTCCCAGTCGGTGAGGGCCCGGCGGCGGGCGTCGTCGGTGGCCAGCAGGACGACGTTACGGGGTGCGACCGCGCCGAGGTCGAGCAAGGTGCGCTCGATCGGGGTGGTCGGGATCCCGGACCGGCGGACGGTGACGACCCGGTCGAGGTCGCTGCTCTGGTGCACCCGGATGCCCTCCCGGCGGTAGCGCCGCTCCCGGGGGACGGTCAGCTCCGGGGCGCTCCTCCGGCATCCGTCGAGGCCCCAGAGCACGGCGGCCGCCCGGTGTGACGCCACGGCGCCGTCGCCGGCGGAGAGCACGTAGGCCAGGAGCTGCGACTCCCAGGTGGATGCGGCGCCGCCGAGGCGCACCACCTGTGGGTCGACCCGCACCCAGTCGCCGCCGTCGACCCGCCGGGACACGACCTTGCGGGAGGCGCCGAGGTCGACGAGTTGCCGAACGGCGGCGACACCGTGCTGCCGGCGGAACAGGGTGGCGATCGCCGGATCGAGCTTCGGCACGGCTCTCCCATCGGGGTGATGGGGGAGGTCAGTCGGACGCTACGTCGAAACTGCGACGAAATCGGCCCATTTCGGCCATTTTCTGTCGCAATTTCGCTCGCCGAGCTACGGTCACCCAGGTGGGCGCGGAGGGGGAGGACGACCCGACGCCGGTCGTCCGCGACCGGTCGCCGGTGGTCTGGGAGGACCGACGGTTCTCGCCGGCGAACGAGCCGCCGGGCTGGTGGGAGCACCGTCGGGCGCGGCACCCGTACCTCACCGGTCTGGCCGTCGGCATCCCGTGGACGGCCTGGTGGCTGCTCCTGAACCCGACCAGCCGGTGGCCGTGGCTGACGGGTTTCGGCGTCTTCTGGTTTCTCCTCGGTGGGCCGCTGCTAGAGGTCTGGCTCTGGCGTGACGGTGGGCCGAGGCGGAGGGGGTACGACGAGAGAGTGCGGGTATCCGAGGGTGGCGCTGCCACACTGGGCGGATGACCGACGTGGGCATCGTGGACCTCTATGTGACGCTCGGGGCCGTGGAGGTGTCGAGGGACGTGGTGCGGGTGTCGGGGCCGGACGCGGTGGCCTACCTGCAGGGTCAGCTGAGCCAGAACGTGGAGGATCTCGACGTCGGGGCCACCACGTGGACCTTCGTCCTACAGCCCACCGGGAAGGTGGATGTGTGGGGACGCGTGACGCGAACGGCCGACGACACGTTCGTACTCGATGTGGAAGCAGGATCGGGTGAGTCGTTGGTGGGACGGTTGAAGCGGTTCCTGATGAGGACCAAGGCGGAGGTCGAGCTGCTCGACGACTGGCGCTGCATCGTCCTCCGAGGCCCCGGCGCCGTCGAGGCGGCCGCCGCGGCCGAGGTGACCGCCGCCGTGCGGGTGCCCGCCGGCTGGCCGGGCGTCGAGGGCGCCTGCCTGCTCGGCCCCGACGTCGCCCTCCCTGCCGGCATCCCCCTCGTGTCGCCGGAGGCCGTCGAGGCCACCCGCATCACCGCCGGCGTGCCCGCCATGGGCGCCGAGCTGACCGAACGCACCATCCCCGCCGAGGCCGGCCAGTGGGTGATCGACGCCTCGGTCGACTTCACCAAGGGCTGCTTCACGGGCCAGGAGCTGGTCGCCCGCATCGACAGCCGGGGCGGCAACGTCCCCCGCCACCTGCGGGGCCTGGTGCTCGACCCCGAGGCGACCCTGCCGGCCCCCGGGAGCCGGGTGCGGGTCGGCGACGCCGAGGTGGGGGAGGTCACGTCGGCGGCGTACTCGCCTGCTCTCGGGGCGCCCGTCGCCCTGGCCTACGTCGGACGGTCGGTCGAGCCGCCTGCCGAGGCCACGGTCGTCACCGACGACGACAAGGCCGCGGCCCAGGTCCGGCAGCTGCCCCTCGTCGGCTGAGCCGCGGGTCGATCCCATGAGCACGGCGGGGTACGAGCCCAACCATTACCAGGTGCTGGGCGTCGTGGAGTCCGCGTCGGCCAAGGAGATCCGCCTCGCCTACCGCAAGGCCGCCCGGGTCCGTCATCCCGACGCCGGGGGCAGCCAGTCGGCGATGCAGGAGCTCAACGTCGCCTGGACGGCCCTGCGCGACCCCGCCCGCCGGGCCGTCTACGACGAGTTCCTCGCCGTCAACCGGCGCCGCAGGAGCGGCCGCCGGGCCGAACCGGCCGCCACCCCGCTGTGGGCCGCCGAGTGGACCGAGGTGGTGGAGGACCTGTCGGCCGACCTGCTCGACGACCGCCCCATCGGCCCCACCTACGCCCCCGAGGGCTGGTGGGCGTTGCTGCCGCCGGCGGCGCTGCTGGGGGCGATCGGCCTGCTGGTCGGGGCGTTCTTCTTCGCCTCGACGGCCCTGCTGGTGTTCTCGGGGATGGGGTTCTTCGTGGCGTTCGGCCTGTTCGTGATGGCCCCGATGTGGGCGATGACCCGCAGGCGGCGCTGAGGCCGACCGAACGGGAGGCCGCGGCCCGAGCGGCCCGGTGCCGCAGGCGCCATGAGCGGGGAGCATTCTCTCCCGACCGGTAGCGTCGATCACCGCATGACCACCTACCTCGACCGGATCCTGGCCGCCCACCAGGCCGCGGCGGCCGACGACACCCGGTCGCTCGACGCCCTGGTCGAGCAGGCCCGAGCTGTCCCGGAGCCCACCCGGGGGTTCGCCGCCGCTCTCCGGGGGGCGACGCGGCCGGCCGTGATCGCCGAGGTCAAGCGCCGCTCGCCGTCGAAGGGCGACCTGGCCGCCGACCTCGACCCCGCCGCCCTGGCCGTGGCCTACGCCCGAGGCGGCGCCGCCTGCCTGTCGGTGCTCACCGACCGGGAGTTCTTCGGCGGCTCGCCCGACGACCTGCAGGCCGCCCGCCGCGCCAGCCCCACCCTCCCCACCCTCCGCAAGGACTTCACGGTGACCGCCACCGACGTCGCCGACGCCCGCCTCATGGGCGCCGACGCCGTGCTGCTGATCGTCGCCGCTCTCGACGACGCCGAGCTGGCCGACTTCCACGCCCTCGCCGGCGAGCTCCGACTCGACGCCCTGGTCGAGATCCACGACGAGGGGGAGCTGGAGCGGGCCCTCGCCGCCGGGGCGACACTGGTGGGCGTCAACCAGCGTGACCTGGTCACGTTCCAGGTCGACCACGAGCGGGCGGTCCGGGTGGGCAAGGCCATCCCCGACGACGTCCTGAAGGTGGCCGAGTCCGGCATCCGCGGCCCCGACGACGCCCACGCCCTCGCCGAAGCCGGCTTCGACGCCATCCTCGTCGGCGAGTCGCTGGTCACCGCACCCGACCCCGCCGTCGCACTGGCGGCGCTCCGCAACGTCGTAGCGTAGAGCCCGTGCGGGATTGGGTGGACTGGCACCGGGCCTACGACCAGCGGGGATCTTCGCTGCACAAACGGCTGATGGTGGTGCGGCAGCTCGTGGCCGAGGCTCTCGACGACACGCCGAACCGGCCGCTGAAGGTAGTCAGCATGTGCGCCGGCCAGGGCCGTGACGTCATCCCCGTCCTCGCCCGCCACCCCCGGCGCCACGACACGGACCTCCGCCTGGTGGAGCTCGACCCCCGCCTCGCCCGTCACGCCCGCGAGCGCGCCCGCCGGGCCGGCCTCGACCGCGTCGAGGTGGTGACCGCCGACGCCGGCCTCACCGACGCGTACGCCGGCGCCGTGCCCGCCGACCTCGTGCTGGTGTGCGGCGTGTTCGGCAACGTCACCGACGACGACATCGCCTTCACCATCGAGCAGCTGCCCCGGCTGTGCGCCGAGGGTGCCGTCGTGGTCTGGACCCGCAACCGGGAGCCCGTCGACATCATCCCCAAGGTGCGGAAGTGGTTCGCGGCCGCCGGGTTCGGCGAGCTCGCGCTGGTGACGCCGCCCGGGGTGACGTTCGCGGTGGGCGCGCACCGCCTGCTCGGCACGCCGTCACGCCTCGCGCCCGGCGTCCGCCTGTTCGAGTTCCTCGACGAGCAGTTGCCCCTGCCCCGGGCCGCGGGCTGAATCCGAATCATCTTCGGAGGGTCGCCGCGGGCCAAGTACCCTGCCTGCGGTGTTCGTGAAGATCTGTGGCCTGACCAGCGAAGAGGACGCCCTCCTCGCGGTCGCCATGGGGGCGGACGCCGTCGGCTTCGTGTTCGCCCCGTCGGCCCGCCAGGTGGCGCCGCAGAAGGTGGCCGACATCGTGAAGCGCCTGCCGGTCGACATCACCACCGTGGGCGTGTTCCGCGACGAGGCCGCCCAGCGGGTGGTCGACATCGTCAACCAGACCGGGCTGCGGGCGGCGCAGCTGCACGGCTTCGAGTCGCCCAACGAGGCCCGCTGGATCCGCCAGCGGGTGCGCACGGTGCTCAAGGCGTTCCCGGCCGGCGACCCCCGCCTGGAGCACGCCGACGACTGGGGCGCCGACGTCATCCTCATCGACTCGGCCACCCCCGGCTCCGGCGAGGTGTTCGACTGGTCGCTGGCGGAGGGCGCCCCCAGCAACCGGCGGGTGCTGATCGCCGGCGGCCTGACCCCGGCGAACGTGGGCGACGCCATCCGGCGGATCCGGCCCTGGGGCGTCGACGTCTCCAGCGGCGTGGAGGCCAGCCCCGGCCACAAGGACGCCCGCAAGCTGAAGGCCTTCCTCGACGCGGTCCGCCACGCCGTCAGGGACGCCGAGCCGCCCGAGTACGCCCGCGACACCGCACACCGACCCTTCGACTGGGCTGACGACCTCTCATGACCGACGAACCCGAGCCCACGCTGATGGGCGACCCGGGGGAGCGGGGCCGCTTCGGCGAGTTCGGCGGCCTCTACATCCCCGAGACGCTGGTGCCCGCCTGCCACGAGCTGGAGGCGGCGTTCCGCGAGGCCTGGGTCGATCCGGGCTTCCGGGGCGAGCTCGACCGCCTGCTGCGCGACTACGCCGGCCGCCCGTCGCGCCTCACCGAGTGCTTCAACCTCTCCGCGGTGCTGGGCTGCCGCATCCTGCTCAAGCGGGAGGACCTCAACCACACCGGCTCCCACAAGATCAACAACGTCCTCGGTCAGGCGCTGCTGGCCCAGCGGATGGGCAAGAAGCGCCTGGTCGCCGAGACGGGCGCCGGCCAGCACGGGGTGGCCACGGCCACGGCCGCGGCGCTGCTGGGCCTCGAGTGCATGGTGTACATGGGCGAGGTCGACATGGAGCGCCAGTCCCTCAACGTGTTCCGCATGCGGCTGCTGGGCAGCGAGGTGCGCCCCGCGTCGTCCGGGAGCCGCACCCTCAAGGACGCCGTCAACGAGGCGCTGCGCGACTGGGTCGCCACCGTCGAGACCACCCACTACTGCCTGGGCTCGGCGATGGGCCCGCACCCGTACCCGTGGATGGTGCGCGAGCTGCACCGGGTGGTCGGCGACGAGGCCCGGGAGCAGTGCCGGGCGCTCACCGGCGGCGACCCCGACGTCGTCGTCGCCTGCGTGGGCGGCGGGTCGAACGCCATCGGCATCTTCTCCGGGTTCGTCGACCTGCCCGACGTCGAGCTGGTGGGCGCCGAGCCTGCCGGCGGCGCGGCGCTGGGCCACGGCATCCCCGGCGTGGTCCACGGCTCCCGGTCGTTCCTGCTGCAGACCGAGGAGGGCCAGGTGGTGGAGGCCGAGTCGGTGTCCGCCGGGCTCGACTACCCGGGTGTCGGCCCCGAGCACGCCCACCTCAAGGCGACGGGCCGGGCGGAGTACCCCTCGGTCACCGACCCCGAGGTGCTGGAGGCCTTCGAGCTGCTGGCCCGCACCGAGGGGATCATCCCGGCGCTGGAGTCGGCCCACGCCCTGGCCTGGGTCAGTCGGGAGCGCGACCGCCTGGCCGGCAAGACCGTGCTGCTGAACCTGTCCGGCCGCGGCGACAAGGACGTCGCCCAGGTCGCCGCCCTGATGGGACACGACACATGACCGACGGCTCCCACCTCGAGAAGGTGCTGCGGGCCGCCCGCGACTCGGGCCGGAAGCTGCTGGTGCCCTACGTGACCGGCGGGTTCCCCGGCTGGGAGCGGGTGGTCGAGGCCGTGGCCGACGCCGGTGCCGACGCCATCGAGGTCGGCATCCCGTTCTCCGACCCGGTGATGGACGGCCCCACGATCCAGGAGGCGTCCGAGCAGGCGCTGGCGGCCGGGGCGACGCCGATGGGCATCGTCGACGAGCTCGGCCGGCTCGACGTGGGCGGCGTCCCGCTCGTCGTCATGACCTACTACAACAGCGTCCACCGGGTGGGCCACGAGCGCTTCGCCACGTCGCTGGCGGCCTCGGGGGTGAGCGGGGCGATCGTCCCCGACCTGCCGCTCGAGGAGGTCGGTCCGTGGGCCGAGGCCGCCGACGCCGCCGGTGTCGCCACCGTGCTGCTGGCGGCCCTCACCGGGTCCGACGAGCGGTTGCGGCGGGTGTGCGAGCGGTCCCGGGGCTGGGTGTACGGCATCGGGCTGCTGGGCGTGACGGGGGAGCGGGCCCAGCTGCAGCGCGGCGCGGTGGAGATCGCCACCCGGCTCAAGGCCCTCACCGACAAGCCGGTGCTGGTGGGCGTCGGCGTGTCGAACGCGGCCCAGGCCGCCGAGGTGGCGCAGGTGGCCGACGGCGTGATCGTGGGCTCGGCCCTGGTCCGTCGCCTGCTCGACGGCGGTGGCCCGGAGGCGGCGGCCGAGTTCGTCGCCGAGCTCCGCGCCGCCCTCTGAAATTGCGTTGATTCGCCCGCTCTATGCGGGTTTTCGGACGCAATTTGCCACGGGGGGAGGGGCGTGTGACGCATGTTGCATTGACCGTGTGAGTTACCGGCAGTAGAAAATCGAGCGCGCGTTCGGTTTGGGGGGTGACGTGCCGAAGGTCAGCGAGGCTCACAAGGAACAGGTGCGACGGCACCTACTCGACGCCGCCTGGCGCGTGATCGAGCGGGACGGCGTGGACGCGACCACGACCCGCGCCATCCTCGACGAGGCCGACATGTCGGCCGGCGCCCTCTACAGCTACTTCTCCTCGAAGGGCGAGCTGCTGCGGGTCCTGACCGAGGAGAAGGTCAACGAGTCCCTCACGCTCGTCGCCGCCGAGGGCCGGCCCGACGAAGGCGAGAGCGGCCTGCTCGTGCGCTTCGCCGAGGACCTCCTGACCCGGCCCGAGCGGTCGCCGTCGCTCACGCTCTTCCGAGCCCGGATGACGGGCGACGCCGAGACCGACGACGTCGTCCGCGACATCAACCGGTCGATGGTCGAGCGCTTCGCCCCGCTGGTGAGCGCCGCCCAGCGGTCGGGCGGCTTCGATCCCTCCCACGACCCCGAGGCGCTGGTCGAGCTGGTCGACCTGGTGGTCGATGGCCTCAACCGCCGCCATGTCAGCGGCACCTTCGCGACGAGCTTCGAGCGCGTCGGCCAGCTAGCGGTTGCCCTGTTCCTCGGTGCGCTCCAGCCCGAGGATCCACCTTCCGAGCAGCAGGAGCAGGACACATGAGCGAGCCGAAGCCGAAGCGGACCCGGGCCGAGGAGATCGACCAGGCGCTGCTGCTCACACCGATGCAGCTGCCGTCGCCCAGCGCCGCCCAGCTCACCCGGCGCATCGCCGTCGCCCTCGGGTCACTGAGCCGGCACATGGCCGTCGCCCGGCGCCGGGGCCCGCTCGACCGCCAGTCGGTCGCCGTGGCGGTCCGCAAGACGTTCGACGACCTGGGTGGCACCTTCACCAAGTTCGGCCAGCTGATCGCCTCGTCGCCCGGCCTGTTCGGCGACGACGTGGCCGACGAGTTCCGGGGCTGCCTCGACTCCGGCCCGCCCGTGCCGTTCCGCCAGCTGCGGCAGGCCATCGAGAAGGACCTGGGCAACCCGATCGGGGAGATCTTCGCCCACATCGAGCGGAAGCCGCTGGCCGCGGCGTCGCTGGCGGTGGTGCACAAGGCGACCCTGGTCGACGGCCGCGAGGTGGCGGTGAAGATCCTGCGGCCGGGCATCAAGCGGTCGCTCGCCACCGACCTGGCCACCCTGCGCCCGATCGCCGACTTCGTGGGCCGCCAGGTGGCCGTGGGCGTGGCGGGCACGCTTCCCGCCCTGATCAGGGGGCTGGGCGCCCAGCTCGCCGAGGAGGTCGACCTGGCCAACGAGGCCCAGTGCATCCGCTGGTTCCGGGCGCTGCTCGACGGCATCGGCGCCCAGATGATCAAGGTGCCCGAGCCCGTCGACGAGCTGTGTGGCAACCGCACGCTGGTGATGGAGCTGATCGAGGGCGTGCCGATCGACGACGACGAGGGCATCGCGGCGATGGGCGTCGACCCCCGGCCGGCGCTGCGGGAGTGCCTGCGGGCCTGGTTCGCCGGCCTCCTGTGCCTGGGCGCCTTCCACGGCGACATCCACGCCGGCAACCTGCTGATCTGCCCCGACGGCAAGATGGCGGTGCTCGACTGGGGAATCGTCGGGCGTGTGGACGAGGACACCGCGCTGTTCCTGCGCCGGCTGCTCGAGGGCAGCCTGGGCGACGATTCGGCCTGGACCGACGTCGCCCGCTACATCGAGAAGCAGTACGGTGGCGGGCTGGCCAAGACGCTCGGCCTCGACGAGGCGAGCTGGACGGCGTGGGTGAGGGCTTACCTCGAGCCGATGTTCAACAAGCCGATCGGCGAGGTCGACCTGCAGGCGATGATCATGGGCCCGGAGGGCGGACCCCAGGTCGAGCGGGAGCGCAACACCAAGCGGGACCAGCTCGCGTACTGGTGGGAGGAGCGGCGACGGATGCGGGCGCTCATGGCGTCGGACGGCTTCGACGGCGGCTTCGACCGGGCGACGTTCCTGCTGGGCAAGCAGCTGGTGTACTTCGAGCGGTACGGGAAGAAGTACCTGCCGGAGGTGCCGTTGATCGACGATCGCGAGGCGTACCGGGCGCTGCTCGACCTCCTCGGCCCCGCGACGGGCGAGGGGATCATGGTGTCGTCGCTGAAGCTCGAAGCCGCCGCGGCCCTGATCCGGCCGCTCCCCGGTGACGACGACGGCACCCTGCAGGAGGCCGTCCCCTCGTGAGCTTCATCGGCCGTCGGTTCGCGGAGCGGGGCCTGGAGCGCCACCACGTGGTGCTCCTGCTGCTCCTGGGGGCGGCAGCGTTCTTCGACGGCTACGACACCGCGGTGAAGGCGGTGGCGCTCAAGCAGATCCGGGAGACGTTCGACCTCGACCCGTCGGGCGGCTCGGCGATGCTGGCGATCATCACGCTCGGTGCCGTCCCCGCCCTGGCTCTCACCCGCCTGGCCGACCGGGTGGGCCGTCGCACGATGCTGCTGTGGACGGTGGTCGGCTTCACGCTGTTCTCGGGGCTCACCGCGCTCACCCCGAACTGGCAGACGTTCGCCGCCGTCCAGCTGATCGCCAACGTCTTCATCGTGGCGGAGAGCGCCATCGTGTGGACGTACGCGGCCGAGGAGCTGCCGGCCGAGGCCCGGGGTCTCGGCTTCGGGCTGATCGGCATGAACATCGCCCTCGGCACCGGGCTGGCGCCGCTGCTCTACGGGCCGCTCCACGAGGGGCTGGGGCTGAGCTGGCGCTGGATGTACGTGGTGGCGGTGCCGCCGCTGCTGCTGGTGGCCGGGCTGCGGCGCGGCCTCGGCGAGAGCCGGCGCTTCGAGCGGGCCCGCGACGACGGGAACCTGGCGCAGCGCTGGCAGGACATCCTGGCGCCCTCGCACCGGCGCTGGCTGGGGCTGGTGGTGGTGACGACGTTCCTGTTCGCCATGACGTACCAGGTGGGCACGGTGGCGATCGACTGGCTGCAGTCGGAGCGCGACATGAGCGCCACCCTGGCCGGCAACATGATGGTGCTGGGCGGGCTGCCCGGCATCCCGATCATGGTGATGGCCGGCCGTTGGTCGGATCGCTTCGGGCGCCGGCTGGTGGGCTGCGGGTTCGCCGTGCTGGGCCTGGTCGGCGGCGCCGGGTTCTTCTGGCTGCCCGACGGCACGGGGGCGCCGGCGCTGCTGCCGTTCATGTCGATGATGCTGATCGGGACGATGGGGTCGTTCCCGGTGCTGCAGACGTTCGTGACCGAGCTGTTCCCCACGTCGGTGCGGGGCTCGGCGACGGCGTGGTCGTCGACGTCGGCCATCGTCGGCCGCACCGCCAGCCTCGGCATCGCCGCGGTCCTGCTCAAGTTCACCGACCAGACCGTCACCACCACGGTCCTTGCCCTCGGCCCGATCGTCGGCATCGTCATGGTCGCCCGCCTCTTCCCCGACACCCACGGCCGCGAGCTCGAGGAGACCAGCGGCGAGCTCCAGCCCACCGCCACCGCCACCCCCACCGACGCCCCCGAGGAACCCGAAGAACCCGAGTTCGTCCCCCTGCTCACCTAGTCATGCCACCCTGGGTGGATGGCGAGAATCCGCGTCGACATCGACATCGACGACGACTGCGTCCAGAGGATCATGGATCGCTACCAGCTGCGCACGAAGACGGAGGCGGTCGACCTCGCCCTGCGCACGTTGGCGCAGCCGATGACGCTGGAAGAGGCCCAGGAGGTGGAGGGGTCGTGGTCGATCGGTCATGTCCCGGTTGACGACACACCACACGTCGATGAGTGACTTGAGTCGTTTGTGGTCGTTCGGCAGGACTTGAGTCGTCTGTGGTCGGAGACCGATCACTGACGACTCCGCCTCGTCGCGACGACAACGAACGACTCGACGAGGCCAGCCTCCGGGTCTAGGCGTCGGGGTTTGCGGGTGGGGCGAGGTGGTGGTGGAGGAAGTCGAGCGTGCGGGACCAGGCGAGGGTGGCCGCGGGTTCGGCGTAGGTGGGGCGGTCGGACTCGAAGAACCAATGCTCGGTGGCGGGGTAGTGGTGGAAGGTCACGTCCTTCTCCAGGAGGCGCAGCTCGGCCTCCAGGAGGGTGAGCTCGTCGTCGGGGACGAGGTCGTCCTGCTCGGCGTAGTGGCCCAGGAACGCCGAGGTCGCCGGGGCCATGTCGACGTTCTGCGCCCCGTAGAACGTGACGGTGGCGCCCACGAGGGCGTGCTCGCGGCTGGCCAGCCACAGCGCCCACGACGCCCCCATGGAGAAGCCCAACACGCCGACCGGGGCGTCGGGCGTCGCCGGCAGCCCTCGCAGCTTGAACAGGCTGGAGCGGACCAGCGCCAGCGTCTCGTCCATGTCGGCGTCGGCCAGCATCGCCCGGGCGACGTCGGGGTCGTCGGTGGTGCGGCCGCCGAGCAGATCGGGCGCCAGCGCGACGAACCCCTCGTCGGCCAGGCGGTCGCACACCTGCTTGAAGAACGGGGTCAGGCCCCACCACGAGTGCAGGACCAGGACGCCGGGACCGCTGGTCAGACCGTCCGGGAGCACGAGATAGCCGGAGCCGGCACGTCCTGAGGGCATGTGCCGGAGAGTACCGGCCTCGGCGAAGCCCGAGTCCGCTTGGGGCGGCGGCGGGGTGGTTGGATGGGTACCGGACGGGTCGTGGACAGGGGCACCTCGTGGTCCCAGTACGCTCCGGCACGTGGCTACCGAGGGACGTGACGGGGAAGTCGAGGCACCTGAGGGGTCCCGGCCCACCACCGTCTACGACATCCTCGGCGGCATGGGGTTCTTCCAGGAGCTGGTGGAGCGCTTCTACAAGCGGGTCGCCACCGACCTCCTGCTGCGTCCCCTCTACCCCGACGACCTCAGCGGCTCCAAGCGCCACCTGGCCCTCTTCCTGGCCCAGTACTGGGGCGGGCCCACGACGTACTCCGACGAGCGCGGCCACCCCCGCCTGCGGATGCGCCACAATCCCTTCGTGATCGGCGAGCCCGAGCGCGACGCGTGGCTGCGGCACATGAACGCCGCCATCGACTCGCTGCTCGACGAGTGCGACGTCCATCCGGCCGTCGAGGCCCGCCTGCTCGACTACATGGCATCGGCCGCCGACGCCATGGTCAACGCGCGCTGAGGCGCGCCCGAGGGAGGCCAGGGTGAGCAGCAGGCTCGGGGTGGCGATCGTCCACCAGTACCAGAAGGGGGTCGTCTTCCGGCTGGGGAGGCTCCGCAACGTCCGCGATGCGGGCATCCGCTTCATGATCCCGCTGGTCGACGTGATGGAGAAGGTGAGCCTGCGCACGGTCACCATGCCGATCCAGTCGCAGCAGATCATGACCAAGGACAGCGTCTCGATCGGCGTGGCCGCGGTCGCCTACTTCCGGCGGACCGACCCGGTGAAGGCGATCCTGGAGATCGAGAACGTGAACTCGGCGGTCTACGAGATCGCCCAGACGACCGTGCGCAACATCGTCGGCCGCTCGTCGCTCGACCACGTGCTCAGCGAGACCGAGACGCTCAACGAGCACATCAAGACCGTGCTCGACCACACCGCCGAGCGCTGGGGCGTCGTCGTGCAGATGGTGGAGCTCAAGGACATCGAGCTGCCGCAGTCGATGCAGCGGGCCATGGCCAAGGAGGCCGAGGCGGAGCGCGAGAAGCGGGCCAAGATCATCGCCGCCGAGGGCGAGGCGCTGAGCGCCGGGCGCCTGGCCGAGGCCGCCGACGTCATCCAGGCCCACCCCGTGGCGCTTCAGCTGCGCAACCTGCAGGTGCTGGCCGAGATCGCCATCGAGAAGAACTCCACGATCCTGTTCCCGGCGCCGTTCATGGACAGCCTGCGGGCCGTCGAGCACTTCCTCGACTCGGAGCGCCCGTAGTCGGCGCAATAATGCCCGGCATGGCGAGACGTACGACAGCACTTCTCCTCGCCGTCGGGCTCGTGGCGTTCACGGCGGCCTGCGGCGACAGCGAGGACGACGACGAGGCGACCCCGGACGGCGACAGCACCACCGAGGAGGAGGGGGCGAGCGCGACCGACTGCAGCGTCGACGCCCTGGAGCTGGTGAACGACACCGTGCTCACCGTCGGCACCGACAGCCCGGCGTTCCCACCCTGGTTCCAGGACGACGACCCCGCCAACGGCGAGGGCTTCGAATCGGCGGTGGCCTACGCCGTCGCCGACGAGATGGGCTTCGACGAGGGCGAGGTCACCTGGACGGTGGTCGGTTTCAACAACGCCATCGCCCCCGGCGAGAAGGACTTCGACTTCGACATCAACCAGGTGTCGATCAGCGAGGAGCGCGAGGAGGCGGTCGACTTCAGCGACCCCTACTACGAGACCAACCAGGCGCTGGTCGGCTACGAGGACTCGCCCGCGGCCGACGCCACCACGCTGGAGGACCTCCAGGGCCTGAAGCTCGGCGCCCAGGTGGGCACCACCAGCCTCGACTTCATCATCGACGTCATCCAGCCCGACGCCGAGCCGTCGGTCTACAACGACAACAGCCAGGCCAAGGCGGCCCTCGACGCCCAGCAGGTCGACGCCGTGCTGTTCGACCTGCCCACGGCGTTCTACGTGAGCTCCGTCGAGATGGAGGGCACCAAGGTCATCGGCCAGTTCCCGGCCGAGGCCGGCGAGGGCGACGCCTTCGGCCTGGTCTTCACCGAGGGCGACCCGCTGCGCGACTGCGCCAACGAGGCTCTGGCTCGCCTGAAGGAGAGCGGCCGGCTCGACGACATCGAGCAGGAGTGGCTGTCCGACGTGGTCGACGCCCCGGTGATCCCGGTCGAGTAGCTGGTGGAAGTCGCACCGCCCGTGCGTCCGGCGGGGCCGACCCGCCGGGCGCTGGCGGAGCGGGCCGAGCGCCGGCGCGCCACCCTGATCGCTGCGCTCAGCACCCTGGTGGTGGGCGGCCTGCTGGTGGCGGCCGTGGTCAGCGCCCCCGGCTGGGACGAGGTGCGGGCGAGCTTCTTCTCGTGGGACGACCTCACGGCGTCGCTGGCCGACGTCGCCCCCGCCTTCTGGCTGAACGTGAAGGTGTTCCTGATCGCCGAGGCGTTCATCCTGGTGTTCGCCCTGCTGCTGGCGCTGGCCCGCAGCTCGCGGGGCCCAGTGCTGTTCCCGGTGCGGGTCCTGGCGGCCGTCTACGTCGACGTGCTGCGGGGCATCCCGGTGCTGCTGGTCCTGTTCCTCCTCGGCTTCGGCGTGCCGGCGCTGCGCCTGGAGGGCGTGCCCAACGACCCGGTGTTCTGGGCGACGGTGGCGCTGGTGATGAGCTACTCGGCCTACGTGTCGGAGGTGTACCGGGCGGGGATCGACTCGGTGCACGAGTCGCAGCGGGCCGCGGCCCGGTCGCTGGGGCTCAGCGGGGCCCAGGCCATGTGGCACGTGGTGCTGCCCCAGGCGGTCCGCCGGGTGATCCCGCCGCTGCTCAACGACTTCATCGCCCTCCAGAAGGAGACCGCGCTGGTGGGCGTCCTGGGCCCGATCGAGGCGGCCCGGCAGGCGCAGATCTACTCGGCCCGGGAGTTCAACTTCACGTCCTACGTGGGCGCGGCGCTGCTGTTCCTGGCGATCACCATCCCGCTGACCCGCCTCACCGACTACCTGGTGTCCCGGCAGCGCACCCGCATCTCCGGCGGTCGGCTTGCCTGAGCGAGCGGCCGTCCGTAGCTCGCCCTTGCGAGCGAGGCCCGGCGAAGAGCGAGCGCGGCCCGAGCGGCCCGGTGCGAAGCGCCAGGAGCGGGGAACGTGAGTGCGAGTGGCGTGACCGGCACCGAGAAGCTGCGGTTCGAGGGCGTGTGGAAGTCGTTCGGCGACCGCGACGTCCTGCAGAGCATCGACCTGACCCTGGCGGTCCACGAGGTGGTGTGCCTGATCGGGGCGTCGGGGTCGGGCAAGTCGACCCTGCTGCGCTGCGCCAACCTGTTGGAGCCCATCGACGACGGCGCCATCCTCCTCGACGGCGAGGACATCTCGCTGCCGGGCCTCGACGACGACGCCATCCGCCGCCGGTTCGGCATCGTGTTCCAGTCGTACAACCTGTTCCCGCACCGCGACGTGCTGGCCAACGTCACGCTGGGGCCGCGGCGCGGCCGTCGCATCGCCCGGGCCGACGCCGAGGCCCGCGCCGACGAGCTGCTGGCCCGCTTCGGGCTGGCCGACAAGCGCCACGCCTACCCGGACCAGCTCAGCGGCGGCCAGCAGCAGCGGGTGGCGATCGTGCGGGCGCTGGCGATGGACCCCGAGGTGATGCTCCTCGACGAGATCACCTCGGCCCTCGACCCCGAGCTGGTGGGGGAGGTGCTGGAGGTGGTCGCCGAGCTGAAGGCGGGCGGGATGACCATGCTGATCGCCACCCACGAGATGGGCTTCGCCCGCGACATCGCCGACCGCATCTGCTTCCTCGACGCCGGCCGGATCCTCGAGGACGGCCCACCGGCCGACCTGCTCACCAACCCCCGCCACGACCGCACCCGCCGCTTCCTCGACCGCATCCTGTCCCGGCCGTGAGCCACACCGAAACCTCGACACAGGTGGCGTCATAGCCACCATCTCCGTCGAGATTTCGGGTCGGGGCGGGGCGGGGGTCAGGCCATGATGCCGAGGGGCTGGAAGCGGTGGTCGGGGAAGACCGAGGCCATGTCGGCGGCGGAGAGGCCGAGGCGGCCGGTGACCACGTCGCCGAGCACGTTGCGATAGTCGTTGGAGCCGGGGACGTCGCCCTGGTCGCGCACCTCGGGGGCCAGCCCCTGCCAGTTGCCGTGGATGGTGCCGCCGTTGAGCTTGCCGCCCATGAGCAGCACCGCGGCGCCGTGGCCGTGGTCGGTGCCGGCGCTGGCGTTCTCCTCGATGCGCCGCCCGAACTCGGTCATCACCACCACCGTGACCTGCGACAGCTTGTCGCCGAGGTCGGCGGCGAAGGCGGCCAGGCCACCGGACAGCCGCTCGAACTGGTCCTTGAGCAGGCCACCGTCGACCGAGCCCTGGTGCCCGTGGGTGTCCCAGTCGCCCAGGTCGATGCAGGCGACCCGCAGCCCGGTCCCGGCCTTGACGAGGCGGGCCAGCTCGGCCAGGCCCTTCCCGAAGTCGCCCTCGGGGTAGCCGGTGGTGGTCGCCGTCGTGTCGGCGGCGAGCTGCTCGACGGTGGCGAGGGCGCCGAGGGTGGTGGTGACGTCGTGCATCAGATCGGGGTCGACGCCAGTGTAGAGCTTGCCGAGCGCCTCGATCGTCTGGTCGTGGATGCCCTCCCAGCCGGCGATCGTGAACTCGGCGACCTCCGACAGCGCGATCGACGGCTGGTCGCCGGTCAGCGCCCGTTGCATCCCGTGGCCCTGCGCGACCGAGCGGAAGCTCGTGCCCGGGCCCAGCTTGTCGAGGACGCGGTCGAGCCAGCCCTCGGTGGTGCCCGTGGTGGCACCGCCCCGCTCCAGGCAGTCCTGCGCCTGGAAGTGGCTGCGGGAGATGTCGGGGGTCGACACGGCCGGCACCGCGGTGAGCTGGCCGCGCTTCCACAGCTCGTGCAGCGGCGCCAGCGACGGGTGCAGCCCGAACCCGCGGGCGAGCGGCAGCAGCGACTGGCTGCGCACGGCGAGGTTGGGGCGGGCCTCGAGGAGGTGCGGGTCGTCGGCCGGGACGACGGCGGACAGCCCGTCCATGCCGCCCCGCAGGAACACCACCACGAGCGTCCCCTCGGTGGCCTGGGCGGCGAACGACGCCCGGGTGGTCACCAGCGGGGATGCCGCGGCGCCGGCCATCCCTGCCAGCACGCGCCGGCGGGTGACCAACGAGCCCCACAGGTCGCGCCGGAGGCGTTCGTCGTCGGCGACCTGCGCGGCGCGCGCCTGCAGCAGCCGGTCGGGTGAGGGCGGGGGCGAGGGCGGGTGGTCGGACGGGGTCATGGGGATCACCGCAGCGAGAAGTAGGGCGAGTCGAGGATCAGCGGGGCGAGGTGCTGGGCCATGCCGTTGGGGTCGTCGAGGCCCGAGCCCGCCGTCGGGGCCGCGGGGTCCTTCCCGACGAAGGCGAGCAGGGCGTTGCGGTGCTCGGCGCCGAACCCCTGGAGGCAGAGCCGGTTGCACAGGCTGTCGACGTACTCGCCGACCGTCGCCGCCGGCCGCCCCGCCACGAGCTCGACGGGCGCCGGGTAGGTCAGCCCCTCCTGCCAGCCCTGCACCAGGCTGCGGTGGAGGTTCCAGCCGTGCAGCAGGGCGCTGGTGGAGCGCCAGGCCTGGCGGACGTCCGGGTAGCCGTCGGGCGACGGCCACGCCAACGGTCGCTGCCCCATCTGGTTCGCGTACCAGTACAGGGCCTCCACGGCCTTGGCGGTGTCGGCGCCCGGTCGCACGCCGACCGCCCGGGCCGAAGCCACCACGTTCTCCAGCGGGCGCCGCACCTTCTGGCCCACCGCCGCCCAGAGCTCGCCGGAGCGGAACAGGACGTCGAGCATGGGCTTCACCTCCGTGCCGGAGTCGAGGTACGCCTGGGCCATGCGCTCGACCAGGACGTCGGAGGGGGCGTCGGCCACCAGCCGCACGGCCAGCTTGCGGGCGATGCCGTGCGCCGTCGACGGGTGCGACGCCAGGTAGCGCAGGTAGGCGTCGCCCACCTCCAGGCCGCCCTCCCGGGTGGGGTTGGGGTGGGTGAAGTCGAGCACCGTCACCGGGTCGATCCAGTGCTTCTCGGCCACGAAGGCGAAGGCGGCACCCGAGCCGCCCATCTCCATGTCCGACATCATCTCGGAGGTGTTCACCGAGCGGCCGGTGAGGATGTAGGCGCTGTTGCGGACGTCGTCCTCCGTGTAGCCGGACGCCACGCCCACGGTGTGGAGCTCCAGCAGCTCGCGGCCCAGGTTCTCGTTGACCGAGTCCTTGTCGGACAGGTCGTTGGAGAGGTACTTCAGCATGGCCGGGTGGCGCATGGCGGCCAGCAGCATGTCGGTGAACGAGCCGAGGGCGTGCGGGCGGATCACGTCGTTGTGGTACGACGGGCCGGCGTCCCAGCCGGCACCGCTCGGTGTCGCCACGTTCAGGTGGTTGGCCCAGAAGTCGACCATCACCTCGAACAGCTGGCGCTGCGACCAGATCTGGCGGCCGAGGGTGGCCTGCCCGTAGGCGAACATCGCGTCCCACGTGTATTGGTCGATCGAGCGGACGACCTCGTCGGGGCTCATGCCGGCGAGCGGGAACTGCCCCCACACGCCTTCGGCCTCGTCGTCGGGGATCGACTGGGGGTCGAGCTGCTCGGCCAGCCACGCGTCGATGCCCTTGGCGTGGACCTCGTCGACCAGGGCGGGCGTCGGGCCGAAGGTGGCGCGCCGCAGCAGGTGGAGCGCCGGATCGTCGGTGGCCAGGATGGTCGGCGTGGTGACCTTCGTGGCGGCGGCCGCCTCGCTGGCGGTGGCGAACAGGGTGGCGTCGGCGACGGCGACCTCGGGGGTGCCGGCGGCGTAGCTGGCGTCGCGGCTGGCGAAGCCGCCGGCCTCGCTGGCGCGGTGGGCGGCCGGTCGCGACACCAGCTTCGGGGGCGGCGGGCCGACCGTCAGCGTGGCGTCCGACCGGAAGGGACCTTTCGTGAAGGCCCAGGCGGCGGCGGTCACCGACCCGACCCCGGCGCCCGCGAGGCCCAGCAGCTTGCGCCGGCTCGGCCCAGCGCTGTCCGTCGAGTGGTCGGTCATCAGGACTCCCCAACTCCCCAGAAACCCAGTCCCGCCGGGGATCATAGGGCCCGAGCGGGTGGCGCGCTCGGGCTCTCGGGGCCGCGTCGGTAGGGTCGCCGGGTGACCGACACGACGAAGGCCGAACGATTCCTGGCGCTCCACCACGGCGACTCGCCGCTGCTGCTCGCCAACGCCTGGGACGCCGGGTCGGCCCGGCTGCTGGAGTCGCTGGGGTACAAGGCGCTGGCCACCACCAGCAGCGGCTTCGCGGCGACTCTGGGCCGGCTCGACTACGCCGTGACCCAGGAGGAGGCGCTGGCCCACGGGGCGGCGATCGCCGGCGCGGTCGACGTGCCGGTGTCGGCCGACCTGGAGAACTGCTTCGCCGACGATCCCGCCGGCGTCGCCGAGACCGTCCGGCTGGCGATCGACGCGGGGCTCGCCGGCGGGTCGATCGAGGACTTCACCCGCCGGCCCGACGACCCGATCTACGCGGCCGGGGAGGCGGCCGAGCGGGTGGCGGCGGCGGTCGAGGCGGCGCAGCCGGGTGACGAGGGCCTGCGCTACGTGCTGACGGCCCGGGCCGAGAACTACCTCCACGGCCGGCCCGACCTGGCCGACACCATCGCCCGGCTGCAGAGCTTCCAGGAGGCGGGCGCCGACGTGCTCTACGCCCCGGGCGTGAGCGCCCCGGACGACGTGCGCGAGCTGGTCCGCTCGGTCGACCGCCCGGTGAACGTGCTGGCCCTGCCGGGCGGGCCGACGGTCGCCGAGCTGGCGGAGCTGGGTGTGGCCCGCGTGTCGGTGGGCGGCGCCTTCGCCTACGCGGCCTACGGCGCCCTGGTCGCCGCCGCCAAGGAGCTGCAGGACCAGGGCACCTACGAGTTCTGGACCACCGCCGGGGTCGGCGGCCAGGCAGCCAGAGCCGCGTTCCGTCCCTGACAGCCCGAGTCATTCGTGGTCGCCGCGGCGAGGACGAGTCGTCTCTGGTCGGTCTCCGACCACGAACGACTCGAGTCCCACTAGGCGACCACGGATGACTCAAGCTGCGTATGCCGGGAGGATCGCCGAGAGCTCCTTCCAGGCGGGGACGGGGAGGGCGCGCTCGTCGCCGCTCCACAGCACCTGGACGGCGACGTGGTCGGCCCCGGCGTCGAGGTGGGCGTCGATGCGCTGCTTGACGGTGTCGAGGTCGCCCCACGCGACCAGGGCGTCGACCAGCCGGTCGCTGGCGCCGTCGGCGAAGTCGTCGTCGTCGAAGCCGAGCCGCCGCAGGTTGTTGAGGTAGTTCGGCAGCGTCATGTAGATGGCCAGCGAGCGGCGGCCGGCCCGGCGGGCCTCGTCGGCGTCGGTGGTCACCACCACCTTCTGCTCGACGGCCAGCAGCGGTCCCTCGCCCAGCTGCTCCCGGGCGATGGCGGTGTACTCGGGCGTCACCAGGTAGGGATGGGCGCCGGCCGAGCGCTCGGCGGCCAGCGCCAGCGCCTTGGGGCCGAGGGCGGCGAGGACGCGCTCGCCGACAGGGACGGGCACCTCCGCGGCGTCGAGGTCGTCGAGGAAGCTGCGCAGCCGGCTGAGCGGCTTCACGTAGCTCTCCTCGGTCATCGCCTCGACGAGCACGGCGTGGCTCGACCCGAGGCCGAGGATGAAGCGGTCCGGGTAGGCGGTGACGAGGCGGTGGTGGTTGGCGGCGACGACGGGCGCGGGGCTGGTCCAGACGTCGAGGATCCCGGTGGCGACGATCAGCCGCTCGGTGGCCGCCAGCAGCGCCTCGGGCCGGGCCAGGTCGCCCTGGGACCATCCGCCCAGCCAGACGGCGCTGTAGCCGCAGTCCTCCAGCACGGCGGCGGCGGCGCTCGCCTCGGCAGGGTCGTTGGGCATCGCCCCGGTCCAGATGCCGATCTTCCCGAGCTGTGCGGCCATGTCGAGTGGTCCTTCCGTAGCGGTCGCCCAACGAGAACGTCCGGGGACGCCGGGGGATTCCGCGCCAACATGGGCGGATGCCGACCCGTCTCTGGAGCATCGTCGTCGATGCCGCCGACCCGCTCGTGTTGGCCCGCTTCTGGGCGGCCGCCCTCGACTGGGAGATCCTGTACGAGTCGCCCGACGGCGACGAGGTGGCGGTGGCGGCGCCCGTCGGCGAGCTCCCCGACGACACGCCCGGCCTGGAGTTCGTGCAGGTCGACGACCCGAAGGTCGGGAAGAACCGGGTGCACCTCGATCTGGCCTCCCGGTCGAGCGACCACTACGACGCCGAGCTCGCCCGGTTCCAGGGCCTCGGCGCCACGCCCATCGACATCGGCCAGGGCGACGAGGTGGGCTGGGAGGTGCTCGCCGACCCCGAGGGCAACGAGCTGTGCCTGCTGGGGCCCCGGTCGACCTACGCCGGGCCGTGGGCGGCGATCGCCGTCGACTGCGCCGATCCCGCGGCTCTGGCCCGGTTCTGGAGCGAGGCCATCGGCTGGGAGGGGAAGCCCGACGGCGACGACGGCTGGAGCCTCCGTCCGCCCTCGGGTCGGGGGCCGCAACTGGACCTCTTCCGGGTGCCCGACGGGCCCAAGACCGTGAAGAACCGCCTCCACCTCGACCTGGCGCCCGGCCCCGACGGCGACCTGGCGGCCGAGGTGGCGCGGCTGCAGGCACTGGGCGCGGTGGCCGTCGACGTCGGCCAGGGCGACGAGGTGAGCTGGGAGGTGCTCGCCGACCCCGAGGGCAACGAGCTGTGCGTCCTCACGCCACGGGCGTCGTTCCGGGAGGTGCACCGGTCCACGTCGTGAGCCGCCGTGTCGCCGGTGACGACGAGCACGGGCGAGGATGAGGTCATGCGACGCGTCGTGTGCGAGGCCGTGGGGGACCTGGGCGGGCTGAAGGTGGTCGACGAGGACCCGCCGGTGCCGCGGGCCGGGCAGGTGCTGGTCGACGTGGCGGCGGCGGGTGTGAACTTCGTCGACGGGCTGTTC